>JAICPP010000130.1 GCA_025929805.1 Gemmatimonadales bacterium
ATCTATCGAAGCGACCCAGATTGCCTGTCAGTTACCCCGGATGAGGTGCAGCTGTATCTGAGCGAGGTGAACGACGCGGCTCCCTGGCTTGCCCTCACGCCGGATGACGTGGCCCTGGTATACGCAGGACTGCTCCCGGCTGGAGCCGATGATCTGATCAGCTCAAACATCAGCTTCGGCAAGCGCTCGCATGTAATCGATAACGCGCGAACCGACGGCGTCGAAGGTCTCATCACGGCGATCACCAACCGGTTGACGACCGGGCGAGGCGTAGCCGAACACGCGGTGGATCTGGTAGCGGTGAAGTTGGGCCGTTCGTTGCCCCGATGTCGAACGGCCGTGACACCTCTCCCGGGCGCTGCCCTCGCTGAGACTCTCGAGACTTCCCGGCGGACACTGGAGGCCCAAGTGATACACGCGGTCCAACATGAGATGGCGCACACACTGGCCGACTGTGTCTTCCGCCGCACCGACATCGCCACAACCGGGGATCCCGGGGGGGCCACTCTCCGGACCTGCGCGGACCTCATGGCCATCGAACTGGGCTGGAGTTCCCTGCGAAAGCAACAGGAACTCGAGGAGGTCAGGCAGCAGTTTCCCTCCCGGGGCAAGAGTTGACATGCCGCTGGACCCCAAGGAAGCCTTACCGGCATGGTTCCTCGGACCCCGGGCGGAAAACGCCGACCTCCTCGAGCGTCTGGTCGTTGAGGCTTTAAGAGATCATGTCTTCTGGCGGCGTAACTATCACCCGGAGGATGGATTCAGCATCAGAGAGATGGACAAGCGGCGGGAGGGCTATGAGTCCAGCGTCGCGGTCCTGACCCAGGAGCTGCTGGGTCTGTTGGCCGAACTCAAACGCGACGTTCCCTTCTTCAGCGGCCGCTACAAGGGCCACATGATAGCGGAGCAGACGATCGCCTCTCAGATCGGCTACTTCGCGACCATGCTCTACAATCCCAACAACATTGCCGCCGAGATCTCCCCAGTCACGACCCGGCTCGAGCTGGAGGTGGCGGGAGACCTGGCCCGGATGATCGGGTACCCGGCAACGAGCTGGGGACACCTCACCTCGGGTGGCACCGTGGCCAACTTCGAAGCGCTTTGGCTCGCTCGGAGCGTGCGATACTTGCCGGTCGCGGCCGCTGGCGCCGCGAACGACTTGGGGCTCGATCTGGAGGTGGGCTTGGCCGACGGCTCCAGCGCGCCACTGGGAGGCCTTCGCCTCTGGGATCTGCTCAACATCCCAGTCGAAGCCAGCCTCGACCTGTGGGAGCGTCTCCGACGATCAGCGGGTCCTGCCGAGGCGCAGCGCGCCCTGGCTGACCATTCCCTCGCAACCATTGGTTATCAGGAATACAGCCGCCGCCTGGCGCTCGATTATGGCGACCCGCTCCCGGCAGGCGTAGTGCTGGTAGCGGCGACGGCCCATTACTCCTGGGAGAAGATCGTCCGAGCGCTCGGCATCGGATCCAATCAGCTGGTGTACATCCCACTGGATACCTGTTACCGGATGGACCCGGATGCGCTGTGGGAGCGGGTATCAGAGCTGGTCCGGCACCGGCAGCCCATTCTGGCCTGCGTGAGCGTCTGCGGAACAACCGAGGAGAGCGCCGTAGACCGGCTCGATCAGGTGCTCGAGGTCCGGGCCCGGGCGGCCCGGGAGCTCGGCGCTACCTTCCACCTGCACTCGGACGCCTGCTATGGTGGCTACGCCGCCGCGATGACCCGAACGGCCGACGGCAAGTCCCGCCCTGGAGAAGCCATTCGGCGCTCCACAGGGGAGATCTGGCCGGATGACAAGTGGATCCGGGCGATCGCTGCCTTAGGTGAAGCAGACTCGGTCAGCATCGATCCGCACAAAATGGGCTACGTCCCCTACTCGGCCGGCGCTATTCTGGTGCGCGACGGACGGACTCGTCATCTGGTAGCCAGCGAGCCACCCTACCTTTCACCTGCGGTTAATGGAGGACAGGACGTAGAGCAGTTCCTGGGACGCTACATTCTGGAGGGATCGAAGCCGGGAGCCGCGGCTGCAGCAGTCTGGTTGAGTCACAAAGCAATCCCTCTCGATGAGCGTGGATATGGCTTTCTCATCGAGCGCACGATGGCCGGCTCCCGCCGCCTGCATGCGGCGCTAGCCCGGGCGAAGCTTGCCCCGTTTCGATTGG
Source organism: Gemmatimonadales bacterium (assembly GCA_025929805.1). GTDB lineage: Bacteria > Gemmatimonadota > Gemmatimonadetes > Gemmatimonadales > GWC2-71-9 > CAVVWJ01. Next base: position 2,169 of record JAICPP010000130.1, read on the forward strand.
TGCTGCTGCCGGCTCCAGACATCAATATCGTGTGCTATGTGGTCACACATCCCTCGCTCGATACTCTCACCAGCCTGAACGCCCTTAACGAGCGGATTTTCCAGGAACTGAGTCTCGCTCGAAAAAGCGGCGCGCCGGAGTATATCGTGACCCGGACGAGGCTCCGAAGCCCAATGTATGACGGGGCCATCGTTCCGCTGCTCGACGAGCTGGGTGTTCCGGTAGCGGAGTGGAAGGCGAGCGGCCCCGAGGGACTCGTGGTACTGCGCTCGACTGTTATGGATCCCTTCCTGGACTCCCCGGCGCCGGGGCCGGACCATGTGGCGGGATACGTGGCAGCGCTCGGGAGAGCCTGTACCGCGGCGCTTGGATAGTGCACTGGTGCCAACTCTGACCCGGTGGTTCATCAAAGCGGCCATGCTCTACCTGGTGGCTGCTCTCCTTCTCTCCATTGCCATGCAGCCGCCACTGCGGAACCAGGCACCGTTCCTGGCCGTAATTTGGCCTACCTATCTGCATCTGCTGGTCCTCGGCTGGCTCACGCAACTCATCTTCGGGGTGGCGTTCTGGCTGTTCCCGAAGCACTCGCCGACTCACCCGCGAGGCAGCGACCGGTTGGGATGGATCAGTTTCTTGCTGCTCAACCTGGGCCTGATCCTTCGGGCCGTCGCCGAGCCCTGGCAGGCACTGGGCCGACCGATGGGGGCGCTGCTAGTGGCCTCCGCGGCGGTTCAGCTTGCCGCTGGTTGGGCCTTCGTCATCAACACCTGGCCGAGGGTACGGGAGCGCTGAGATGCCCAGATTGAGCGTATGGTTCGTTCGGACCGCGCTAGGGTATTTCGCGATCGGCTTTACCCTCGGCGCGCTTATGCTGATCGACCGCGGCGTGCCCCTCGGTATTTCGCGGACCCGCCTGCTCCCGTCTCACATCGAGTTTCTGTTGATCAGTTGGATGGTGCAACTGGCCTTCGGAGTGGCGTTCTGGATCTTGCCCCGTTTTCGCACGGGACCGGAACGGGGCCGCGAGGGAACTGCATGGCTTTCCTATGTCCTGCTGAATACCGGAGTAATCACTGCGGCAGGCGGTCTCACGATCGGACTGCCACCGGTGGTGCCGTTGCTCGGCCATATGGCCCAGGGCGCGGCAGCGGGCGCCTTTGCCCTGCACGCGTGGCCCAGAGTCAAGATATTCGGAGCGCAGCACTAGTCCGAGTCGAGGTCCGCAGCACTCTGCTCGACCGCGGCTGCACCGCCGGGCCGAATCTCCGAATGGCGGATCTGACCGCCTAGGTTGGCAATCCACCCCATCATCCCAGCCACCACGATGCCCAGCACCAGCACGGCCGAGGGATACCAGCGCGCCAGGTCCCGCCCGGCGCGGAGCCGCCAGAGGCCGATCAGCGCCACCAGACCCACAATCACCATTCCGATGGTGCCCAGCACTGCGGCCTCCTCGTGGACCTCCACCATAGAGTCGATCACGCCGGGGAGTCCCTCGACCAGTTCTTCCGCCGGTTCTCCAGTCAACTGAACTACGAGCGTGACGATCGCCAGCAGCGTGAGCAACCCGAACGACGCCCGGGTGAGTTCCGAACTTCGCCTTACTAGTGCCCAGGCCAGCAGCAGGAGCACGATGGGAAGTCCAATCACCGGCACGTGATTCAATGCGAGATGAAGATGGGCCCAGCTCATAATCCCTCCCAAACGCTCCTGGTTTAAAGGTCGCTTCGAGCGAATCGCCGGCCGGCCATCGCCAGCGGCACCATGGTCCAGGCAGCCAGCGCGGCGACAATGGCCCAGCTCCCGGCGCCACCGAGCACGCGGCGGAGCGCGGCGCCGGTGGGACCGGTGACCACCTCTGTCTGGAACAGGCTGAGCCCCAGAACACGGGCGCTGTCTACCGGGTCGGCCATGAGGAGGATGGAGAGCCACCAACCGGCCTTACTGGGCGGCAGCAGAGCCAGCAGTCCGATCGCCGCCAGATCCACACCGATCACCAGGATGAACCAGATTGCCACCGCAATGGCGAGAGCCTTGAGACGGGCGCGGGCCATCACGCCGATCCAGATGCCCAGCGACAACGTGGCACAGAGCAGGAGGAGCGCTACGCCGATGAGCCGGAGGTAGCGCCACGCATCCGCGGTCCCCGCCAGCAGCCCTATCACGCCTCCCGCAAGGCCAAGCCCGACGAGAATGGCCGCACCGAGGGCCACGCTCCAGCCCAGCCAGCGGGTGAGCACGAGGCTCTCACGACGCACGGGGAGTGTTGCCATCAGCTCCAGCTCGTGACACTCGGCACCGGCCAGTGCACCGGTGACCAGAGCGAGCATCGGAACTACCCATATCGTCAGTTGTAGCAGGCTGACCGAGGTCCGGGCAAAGCCTTGAACCTCCATGACGCCGCCGGCGGACAGACCGATGAAGGCTACGGCCATGCTGGCCAGCCCAAACCCGGCAGCGAAGGCGGGAACCGTACGGGTGCGCCGGGCACCGGCCAGCTCGAACCGAAAGAGGGCGCCGAAGTGAGTCATGCCGCATTCTCCCGGACAATGGTCAGACGCGGCGCGGCCGTACGGCCCCGTTGCACCAGAACTTGGTAGATTCGCTCGATCGGGGAGTCGGTCACTCCGGCATCGCAGGGTACCCCGGCCGCAAGCGCCAACTGGGCGAGAGTTCCCTGCGCCACGACTCGGCCCTGCACCAGCACCACGATCCGGTCGGCCAGAACTGCTACGTCGTGCAGATGGTGGGAGGCGAACAAGACCGCCGTGCCACGGTCCCGCGCTTGGCGGATGGCGTCGCGCACATGCTCCGATCCCTCCGAGTCCAGACTGATGCTTGGCTCATCGAGGAGAAGCGCAGCCACTGGACCCAGAGTGGCCAACTCGACCATGGCACGCTGCCGCTGCCCTCCGGACAGCTCTCCCAGTGTGCATTCCAGGCGGTCCTCCATCCCCGCCCGAGCCAGCGACTGCACCGCCTGCTCGAATGGGACCTCACGTACCCGGGCCACGAGCCCGGCAAGGTCGCCCACCACTGTTGCCAGTGGACAGCCGGAGCGCTGAGACAGGTAACCCAGCTGGCGCCGAGCGGCTGCCGCCTCAGTAACCACATCATGGCCACCGATGGTAGCGCGACCTCCGCTGGGCTGGATGAGCCCCGCCAACATGCGCAGCGTCGTGGACTTGCCTGCCCCGTTCGGGCCTATCAGCGCCACCACTTCGCCGCCTGCCACATCCAGGGTAAGCGGCTCGAGCGCCCGGCGCCCTCCAAACGATTTGTGCAGCTCCTTGAGACCGATCACCGCGGCAACCCCTTTCCTCGAGACGTTCGCCGTGACCTCACAGGAACCAGCAGAATTCCGATTCCGGCGGCAACGCTGGCCGCGGCCGCCACGAACTGATTGCCTGCGGCGTGTTCTGTTGTCCGAGAGGGCAAGGCGCCCAGGATGGCGATGTCAGGTGGCCGTGCCAACGGGCAGGCATCTTCCGCCTCGTCCATGTCGAAAACCGGGAAGGTCCGCTCGGCCCAGTCGAGCGTGCGTGCCGCGGGGCTCCCGAGGAAGAGGCGCAGCCCTTCCCGTGACCGGGCCAACTCTGCCAGCGGAGAGCTGGCCGAATAAGGTTCATCCAGCACTCCGTCGCCGTTCAGATCGTAGCCATCGAGCGCAGCGCCCGCCCAGTAGTTTCCCTGTCCATCGACACAGAACCGATACGCCCCTTCCTGCGCGCCGCCGGTGGCTTCAAAGGTGTTTCCCATCAGAGCGTTGCCGGTGACTCTGGTCTGCTCGCTGTTGCCGTAGAGCTGGAGGCCAAGCCAGTTCTCCGCGACCAGATTCCCGACATAGTGGCCCTGAATTACGTTGTCGAAAAAGGTGCCGATCCCGTTTCCAACAAAGAGATTCCGCTCGACGATCGGCGCCGTGGCCGTCTGCAGCACTAATCCGAACGAGCGGCTCCCCGAATTCCAGGCAAAGACGTTGTCCCGGATGACGAGCCCGTTGGAGTTCATCACCACGGCCCCGGCCGCGCCATGGGTGAAGACGTTATGCTCGAATCGATTGTGATGGCTGAACATGTAGTGGAGGCCGAAGCGGCTCCGGGCAATTCTATTGCCGGTTACTACCGCGCTGTCGGTGTACTCGAAGTACATCCCGTCCCGAACCATGGCGATCCGGTTGTCTCGGATGGTGATCCCGCGAGAGTAGTGCAGGTGGATGCCGTTGCCGGTCTGACTCTCCGGGAGGCCGGGCGGCCCCTCGATGTCTACCCGCTGAATCGTCACATCACGGACCTTGCGCAGATAGACGCCGAACAGAATGTCCCGAATCTCCAGATCCTCTAGCAAGACCGAGTCCGCGGCGACCAGGATGCCCGCGTCACTCTGGTCTAGATCCCGTCCACTCCGCTCGATTCGGAGCCCACGGAGGGTGGTGCCGGGAGCGAAAATCTCTACCACACTTCCCTCTCCGTCGCCTCGGATCACCGCACCGGGACTGCCGAGCACCACAGTCGGGCGGGAGATCACCAGAGGACCTGAATGCACGCCCCGGGCGAGTCTCAGCGTATCCGGTGTGGCGGTAAGCAGCACCGCCAGAAGGGTCATCACGCGGCTACCGCTGCCTTTACCTGCCGGATCTTCATCCGCTTTGCGCGGGTCTCCAGTAGCAGCGCGCCGGCCAGGAGCAGTACGTAGCCCCCCAGGACATATGTTGCCGGTCCGGGATAGCTGTAGACGTCGAAGTTGGCAATGTGCTGATGTCCAAAGACCGGCGGCGTGAAGGGTGCCACTTTGATGGGTGCCTCCGGGCTTAACTGGTGCCCAAAGGTGTACATGCGGTAGTAGAACGCCGCGAGTGAGAACAGACCGAAATAGGTAAAGAGCACCAGCAGGTCGACCAGCTGGTGTACCCGTCCGAATACCGCGGTTCTGAGACCGAGCAGGAAGAAGAGTCCCAGCGCGAAGGGGATGAACTTCATCTCGGGAAAATCCTGGGCCCGGATCTCCCGCATCCCGATATAGTGATTGAGGATGTTTATCCCCTGCAGATCGGCCCCGTTATTTCCGCCCACCAGCTTGTGGGCGAAGATCGACATCCGAATTCCTTCCGGGAACTGCCCGGCGAACATGGTGATCTCCCACAACGGAAAGAGGAGCGCCACCAGCAGGAGAGCTCCGGCCCCGAGCACGATGAGCCGTGCTCGGGCGGAGAGAACTTCATCCAGCCAGAGGGTAAGAGCCGTGAGCCACCGGGGGGCGGACGAGTGGGTCACGGCTTCACCTCTGCGCCACCCGGGTGGCGCCGCTCCGCGGCTTCACCAGGAGATATCCCTGCATCTCCTGGTGCATGGCCGAGCAGAAGTTGGTGCAGTAGAATGGCCACACCCCGGGTTTTTCAGCCTTGAAGCGAATCGTCTTGGTCTCGCCCGGATCCATGACGACGTTGATGTTGTAGCCCGCTATGCCGAAGCCATGGAGCATGTCCCGCTCCTGCTCCCCGTTCGTCACGTGGAGAATGACCGAGTCACCCTGCTGGACCTCGATCTCGCTGGGCGCGAAATAGGATCGAATGGAGAAGACCTTGGCTTCCGTCCTGTTGCCCTTGCGGGTCACCTTGGCGTCCGCGGCCGCCCAGATGGCGTTGGGATCCTTGTTCTCGGCCTTGGGATACACCTCGATCGGCTTGATCAGATCGCCTTTGACCAGTTGGGCAAAGTGGGGCTCCGGCTCGGTGTACGCCTCGTACAGCATCGACATTTCCTGGCCGGTGATATCGATCAGCTGACTCGATTCGGGCTGCGAGGGCCCCACGTTCAGGTGCCGGCCCTTGGACAGCTTGTTCATCGAGATGAGGTACTTGCCGTGGGGATGCCGGGCGTCGCCGTGAGCGGTAACGAGATGGCCGACGGAGAAGTGCACCGGAATCTTCGAGACGACCAGCGCCGAGTCCTTGCCGTCGAACGGTCCGAGCTTCCACTTGGCAATGGCGGACTCGACGAAGAGTGAGGTGTACGCATACCCCTGATCATCGAATTGGGTGTGCAGCGGGCCCAGGCCGACCGGAACCTCGGCCACCCGTACGTCCTCGAACTTCAGGACCGGGATGCCCTCTTCGTCACCTGCGGGTGACCCCTGGGTTGCCTTGAGGAAGCGCTCGAAGTCGTAGACCGTGGCGTAAGGCGCGAGCTTGCCACTGCCAACGACGTAGCGTCCGTCAGGCGAGAAATCGGCGCCGTGAGGGCTCTTGGCCAGCGGCACCAGATACATCATGCCCGGCACTTCGCGCGGATCGAGGACCCGCACGCCATCGATCATCTTCCCCTTCCCCGACGCCGCCGCCGCTGCCGCCTTGCGCCAGTTCACGAAGGCGAGATAGTCCCGTTCCTTCTGGCTGGCAGTGACCTCGAGTCGGCCGGTGGCCCGCTCGGTGTTATACGAGGTCCACACGGCCCAGTCCCGCGAGATCTCCTTGCCAGTGGAGGCCAGGTCCCAGTCGAAAGGCGGCGTAAGGATTTGCCATCCAACCGACATGGTACCAGTGGCGCTATCGATCTTGATGCCGGACAGCACGCCGTTGTATTCGGTGGCGTACTTGCTCAGGGGGACATAGGTCCCGCGTGGCAGGGGAATGGAGAACCGGCTGGCCACCAGCGCGTACTCGCTGTTCTCGGTCAGAAACGCGGAGCCGTGGCTGCCGCTCGAGTTGACGATCGGACCGAGAATCTGTTTGGTCTTGAAATCTCTCAGATCGATGCGAGCCAGGCGGTTATTGGCATTGTCGTTCACAAAGAGCCACCGGCCGTCGTAATCGCCGCGGGTCCGGGACAAAGCCGGGTGGTGAACGTCGCCCCAGGTGTATTGCCCGAGCAGCTTCTTCGACTCTTCGTCGAAGCCGTACCCGGTTGCGGGATAGGGCGCAAAGACCGGAATCGTCGCGATGTGGCGCATGGACGGCACGCCGGCCACGTACACCTGTCCCGAGTGCCCACCACTGTAGAACAGGTAGTACTCGTCGTGCTTGCCCGGCTCCACGAAGGTGCGCTGGGCCGCCTCACGAGCATCGGCGAGGC
>JAICPP010000050.1 GCA_025929805.1 Gemmatimonadales bacterium
CGACGAGAACAGCCTCTGGTTCCAGGCCGAGAGCGCCGGCGTTTACCGGGGGCAGTGCGCTGAATACTGCGGCCATCAGCACGCCAAGATGGGGTTTCTGGTCATCGCTGAGCCGCAGGACCAGTTCGCCAGCTGGCTGGAGCTGCAGCGGGACATGGCGCGGACTCCTACCGATTCGGTGACCCGGCGAGGACAGGAGGTCTTCCTCGCGTCCTCCTGCGTCATGTGTCACGCGATCGCCGGCACGCCGGCGGGGAGCCGCATCGGTCCGGACCTCACTCACCTGGCCAGCAGACGCACCATCGCGGCCGCCACTCTCCCCAACAACCGAGGTACTCTGGCCGGCTGGATTCTCGATCCCCAGGCCTTCAAGCCCGGTGCCAGAATGCCAGCGAACCAGTTCAATCCGGACGATCTGCAGGCGCTGCTGACCTACCTGGAGAGCCTCAAGTGAGTGCCGAGGCCGTGCCGGTTCAAGCCGCCCCTTCGGTGCCGGAGGAGGAACGAGTACGCCACGAGCTGGAGCAGACCTGGCGGCAACCACCGGGTCTCCTGCCCTGGCTCAAGAGCGTAGACCACAAGTCGGTCGGAAAGCGCTACATCATCACCGCGTTCATCTTCTTCGTGCTGGGTGGGCTGGAGGCGGCCACCATGCGGGCGCAGCTGGCCCGGCCGGAAAACACCGTGCTCGGGCCGGACGCCTACAATCAGTTCTTCTCCATGCATGGCATCACCATGATGTTTCTGTTCGCCGTCCCCATGATGACGGCGATTGGGCTCTATCTGGTGCCGCTCATGATCGGCGCCCGGAACGTGGCCTTCCCCCGGCTCAACGCCTACGGATACTGGGTCTATCTCTTCGGCGGGCTGTTCCTGTACATCAGCTTCTTTCTCAACACCGGCCCGGACACCGGGTGGTTCAGCTATGTGCCGCTGGCCGGCCCTGAGTTCACCCCCGGAAAACGGGCCGACGTTTACGCCCAGGCGATCACCTTTACCGAGATTGCGGCACTGGTGGGATCGGTCGAGCTGATCGTCACGATATTCAAGAACCGCGCGCCCGGGATGACGCTGAACCGCATGCCCCTCTTCGTCTGGGCGATGCTGGTGCAGGCGTTCATGGTCCTCTTTGCCATGCCCTGGGTAGCCACGGCAACGCAGTTTCTGGCAATGGACCGGCTGGTGGCCACCCACTTCTTCAATCCGGCCGAAGGCGGCGATCCGCTCCTGTGGCAGCACCTCTTCTGGTTTTTCGGCCATCCCGAGGTGTACATCATCTTCATCCCGGCCCTGGGGTTCGTCTCGTCGATTGTCGCCACCTTTACCAGAAGGCAGGTGTTCGGGTACCCGGCCATGGTGCTCTCCATGGTGGCAACCGGCTTTCTCGGCTTCGGCCTCTGGGTGCACCACATGTTCACCACGGGAGTTCCCCAGCTGGGCCAGAGCTTCTTTACCGGCGCCAGCATGATGATCGCGATCCCGAGCGGCATTCAGATCTTCTGCTGGATCGCGACTATCTGGGCAGGACGTCCGCGTTTCACGGTGCCGTTTCTCTTTGTGCTCGGCTTCGTGGTCCTGTTCATCATCGGCGGCTTCACCGGCGTGATGATCGCGTCGGTCGCCTTCGACCAGCAGGTCCACGACACCTACTTCATCGTGGCTCACTTCCATTACGTGTTGATCGGGGGCGCGGTATTCCCGCTGTTCGCCGCTTTCTACTACTGGTTCCCCAAGCTGACCGGGCGAATGTTGAGCGAGAGTCTGGGACGCTGGAACTTCTGGCTGTTCCTCCTCGGGGTGAACCTGACCTTTTTTCCCATGCACCAGCTGGGATTCGAGGGGATGCCCCGCAGGGTCTACACCTATCTCGAGGAGACCGGGTGGGGTGACCTGAACCTCTTGGCCACGATCGGGGCGGTGACGATTGCCACCAGCATGCTCCTGTTCGTGATCAACGTAGTCTCCAGTCTCCGGCAGGGTGCGCCGGCGGGAGACGACCCCTGGGGCGGGGAAACCCTAGAATGGGCCACCTCCTCGCCACCGCGTCCCTACAACTTCGCTTACATCCCGGTGGTGTCGGGCCGATCGCCCCTGTGGGCCAGCTCGGCCGAGATGCCGGTGGTGACCGGGCTTCGCACCGATGTGCGGGACACGCTGGTGACGACGGTGCTCGACGCCGAGCCCGACAGCAAGCATCGCCATCCTAATCCAACCATCTGGCCGCTGTTGACGGCAGTGGCCACCACGATCCTGTTCGTCACCCTGATCTTCACCCCGTGGGGCGCGGTCATCGGAACACCGCTCCTCCTGCTCGGCTTGCTGGGGTGGGGCTGGCCCCGGGGACGGGAGAAATGGGAACAGCAGCTGGTGGAGGGAGAAGCGTGAGGGTCACCCGGGCGGTCGCCGACGTCAGCGCGCTTCCCCGGACGGTGTTCGGGCATCGCAGTCTCATGTGGTGGGGCACACTTGGCTTCATCATCATCGAAGGGACCACGCTGTTCATCTGTGCGATGAGCTACTTCTACCTCCGGCGGAATTATTCCACCTGGCCACCCGAGCACATCTTCCGGCCGGCGCTATTGATCCCGACCATCCAGGTGATCCTGATGCTGGCCAGCAACATCCCCATGTGGTGGGCCGATCGAGCGTCGAGGCGGATGGACCTCCAGGGATTACGGGCCGGATTCCTGATCTGTTCAGCGTTGGCAGTGATGATGACCATCTTGCGCTGGTTCGAGTTCAGAGCACTCAACGTTCGCTGGGACACGTCAGCGTATGGGTCGGTCGCCTGGGCGACCCTGACCGCTCATACCACGCTGCTCGTGCTGGAGCTGGCCGAGACGGTGGCCTTCACCGCACTGCTGTTCGGAAACCAGGTCGAGGAGCGGGATCTCTCGGGCGCCAGTGATAACGCGTTTTACTGGTATTTTCTGACCGGGGTTTGGGTGCCGCTCTACGCCATCGTATTCCTCTCCCCCTATTTCATGTAGGCGTGAGGCAAACGGATGACGGTGGATCGCCGCACTGAGGTGCCGGACGCCAAAGAGATTGGAGCTCTCTGGATGGGGCTGCTGGTTCCACCTGCGGCGTTTCTACTCAATCTCGAGGTTGCCTATGCGCTGGTGCCCAAGGCCTGCGCGGCTGGAACGATCTTGATCGTTCACCTGGTGCATCTGCTGTGTCTCTCGCTGGCGTTGGTGGGCGGGCTGGTCGCCTGGCGCACCTGGCGTACGGTCGGCGTGGTGTGGCCCGGCGAAGAAGGCGACAAAGTGGCGAGAAGCCGTTTCCTGGCCGGTAGTGGGGTCCTCGGGAGCGCTTTGTTCGCGCTGGTCATCCTGGCGCAATGGCTCCCGACCTTCGTGCTGAGTCCGTGTCAATGAAAGACGGGCAGCTGCTGGCTCCTCATGACCTCTGGGGAGCTTGGAGTTTCGAGCCGATAGTCGTCGGCAGCCTGCTGCTCACCGGCTGGCTTTACCTGCGCGGGCTCCGGTCGCTATGGCGGACTGCCGGACGTGGCCGGGGAGTTCAGATAGGGGAGGCCATCTCGTTCGCCGCGGGTTGGCTCCTGTTGGTAGTCGCGCTGATCTCGCCGCTGCACCGTCTGGGTGGTATTCTCTTCTCCGCCCACATGACGCAGCACGAGCTGCTGATGGCGCTGGGCGCACCGCTCCTGGTGCTGGGCCGTCCCGTCGTCGCATGGCTCTGGGCCATGCCGCTGGATCGTCGCAAGACCCTGGGAGCGTGGGCAGCTGTCGGGCCGGTCCAACGAACCTGGCGGTTTCTCACCCAACCGCTCGTTGCCTGGACACTCCACGGGGTGGCCATCTGGGTCTGGCACGCTCCCACATTGTATCAGCAAACGTTGAACAACGAGGCAGTCCATACACTGCAACACTTGAGCTTTCTCGGCACGGGGCTCCTCTTCTGGTGGGCTCTTTTGCGAGGAAAGGACGGCCGGCTCGGACGGCCGGTCGCCGTGATGTACCTGTTCACCACGGCGGTCCACACCAGTCTACTGGGAGCGTTGCTCACCTTCTCATCCCGGCTGTGGTACCCGCTCTACGCCTCAAACACTGCCGCCTGGGGGCTCACCCCGCTCGAGGATCAGCAGCTCGCGGGCGTGATCATGTGGGTGCCCGCAGGCGTTGTCTATATGGTTGCGGCGCTGGCCATAGCAGCCAGCTGGTTGGGTGAGCGCAGACCCCGTGTGGTGCGCGCATGACCACAAGCGGCCGGCAACCGGACCGGGCTGGGGGTTGGCGGAGCCGCGACATCTTGCGAGCCGTCGGCATTGTGGCCGGGGTCTACATCGTCCTTCAGTTACTCTGGGTCGGGCGCTCCGTAGTCCTGCTGACCTTTCTCGGGGTGCTGTTCGGCATAGCACTCACCGCCGGCGTGAACCGGCTGGAGCGGTGGCGCGTGCCCCGCGGGCTGGGGGCCATCCTCATCGTGCTCGCCTTCATCGGCGCTCTGGTCGGCATCGGGGCGGCAACCGCGCCGAGCATCACCGGCCAGATGCGTGAGCTGAAGACCCAGCTTCCTCAAGCGGTCCGTAAGATCCAGCAGTGGGTTCAGGAGCGGCAGCAAGGAGTCAGTGAGGTGCTGGAGCAGGTTGCTCCTCAAGCTGCCGGCACGCCACCGGGTGGCGAACCGAAACCAGGCGAGGACCGCAACGAGCAAGGCCGGACCGGCCAGCGTGACGAGGCTCAGCCCCAAGCAGAATCAGGCCCACCGGACCAGGAGAAAAAACCAGCCGCACCTTCACTGGGTCAGAGCTTGGCTGAGCAGATAGGAGGAGTGGGCCGCCACCTGTTCGGATTCTTCTCCTCGACGGTGGCAGTACTGGGAGGCCTGATTCTCATTCTCTTTGTGGCCACCTTCGTGGCGATCGACGCAAGCACCTATCACGCCGGCCTGATGCACCTCTTTCCCCACCGGATGCGATCTCGCGCCGGCGAGGTCCTCAGCGCAACGGCGACGATGCTGCGCCGCTGGCTGTTCACCCAGTTTGTTGCCATGCTGGTGGTAGGCGCACTTACTGCCGTGGTTCTCCTGCTGCTCGACGTGAAGGCAGCCATCGCGCTCGGCATCATCGCCGGACTCCTGGAGTTCATTCCCATTGCAGGCCCCATCCTCGCCTCCGTGCCGGGCATCGCAATGAGCTTCCTGGATGGGCCGGAAAAGGCCATTTATGTGACGCTCGCGTACATCGCCATCCAGCAGGTCGAGGCCAATGTGGTCACCCCCTTGCTCATGAAGCGAGGCCTCGAAATCCCCCCCGTCCTGACGATCACGGCGCAGGGTGTCTTGTCACTGGTATTCGGGTTCATCGGCCTCCTGGTAGCAGTGCCGATGCTGGCCGCTGCCATCGTGCCCATCAAGATGCTGTACGTCCAGGATGTCGTGGGCGATGAGGTGAAGCTGCCGGGTCAGTCCGATGACAGTACCAGTGATACGTCCAACGCGTGATTCATGAGCGATTCGGGCGCCCTTCTCCGGCTGGTCACCCTCTCGCTCCTCACCACACTCATCAGTTGTACCTCGGCGGAAGACCGGCACCTGGCCGCGGCCAGGAGTGCGTGGTCATGGGCGGCCACGGCCACCCTGACGAGCGAGGCTCTGAATCGAGGTGCGGTCCCCCGGCGCTACGCTCAGCAGATTCTTAAGGCAGGGAAGGAGGTCGAGGACCAGCTGGCGAGCCAGCGGGAGTGGAGCACGCTATCGGATGAGATCAAGCAGAGTCTGGAAGGGGCGCTGGACCAGCTCGCATCCTCGATCGGCAAGGCTGCCACCCGCCATGAGTAAGCTGCTCAAGATCGCATTGGGCATTTTCACCAGCATCGGTGGGTTCCTCGAGATCGGCGCCATCGCGACCACCGCGCAGGCCGGAGCTGCCTTTGGACTCCGTCTGATCTGGGCCGTGGTGCTGGGAACGATCTGCGTGATCTTTCTGGTCGAGATGTCGGGCCGCCTCGCAGCCGTCAGCCATCACACCATCAAGGATGCGTTGCGCGAGCGGTTCGGTCCCCGCGTCTTTGCGCTCACCCTGGTGAGCGATGTCCTCATCAACCTCCTCGTGCTTGCGGCAGAGATCGGCGGGATGAGCCTGGCTCTCCAGCTAGTCACCGGAATCAGCTTCCGCTGGTGGGCCATTCCCGTGGGGTTCCTCACCTGGCTGCTGCTCTGGAAGGGGACCTTTGGCCTGATCGAGAAGGGTGTCTCGCTGCTGGGTATGGTCGCGGTCGCATTCGTGATCGGGGCGTGGAAACTGCACCCTCCACTCGATGACTTGTTCGCGGGGGTGCTGCCCAGCATGCCATCGGACAGGCCGGCCCTCTACTGGTTCACCGCAGTCAGCATCCTGGGGGCGGCAATTAGCCCTTACTTGTTCTACTTCTACTCTGCGGGCGCCATCGAAGATCACTGGGACGAGGGCGACATCGGGGCAAATCGCGCGGTCGCCACCGTGGGCATGAGCTTCGGTGGAGTGCTGGCGACCGCCGTTCTGGTCGTAGCTGCGATGGTATTTTACCCGGTCGGCATCGAGGCGGAACGAGGCGAGCAGCTCGCGCTACTACTGACCAGCCCGTTGGGACGTCTGGGCTTCTATCTCTTTGTCGCCACCCTCTTCATCTGCTGTCTCGGCGCCGCCCTCGAGCTGGCACTCTCGACTGCCTACTGCTTTGCCCAGGGTTTGGGCTGGAACTGGGGAGAGAACGTCCGTCCGCGAGACGCGGCCCGCTTCAGCCTGATCTATACTGTGATGATTGTTGCCGCCTCACTGCTCATGGTCAGCGGCATCGACCCGCTCCAGCTGACTCTCTTCTCGATGGCGTTGACGTCGCTGATCCTTCCGGTGGTCACCATCCCCTTTCTCATTCTCATGAACGACGCTGACTACGTCGGGGAACATGGCAACGGCTGGATCAGCAACATTGCGGTCATCGTGATCAGTCTGCTGGCCTCGGTGGTGGCCTTGGTGGCGATCCCACTTCAGCTCTTGGCAGGGTGAATGGAGATTGGACGCGAGATCCTGGATCAGCAGCTGGTCGACCGCACCGGCCAGGACATGGGAAAGGTGGACGGGATTGTGCTCGAGTTGCGAGACGACGCCCCGCCTCGTATTGCAGCGCTGCTCACCGGCGGACACCTGCTGGCGAGACGAGTGCACCCCCGGCTGGAGGCCTGGGCCCGGAGACTCACTGCCCGGTGGGGACCGGAAAATCGGGAGCCCCTCAGAATCCCCTGGCCCAAGGTCAAGAAAATCGGAGTGGACGTGAAGGTCGATGTGGCTGCCGACGAGGCCATGCCCTGGGAGCACTGGGTGCGGGATCACATCATCGGTCGCATACCGGGGGCATGATTCATGGGCAGTCGCGAAATTCGGTTAGACGAGCTGGTGGGACGAGTGGTGCGGAGCGCGGCGGGGCGGCCCATCGGCCGGATCGAGGACGTGCGCGCCCGCCCGGACGGAGACGACTACGTGGTGCATGAGATTCTTATCAGAGACCTGGGCAGAATGCCTCAGATACTGAGGCTTGCTGCTCAGCTGCCGACCCTTCGGGCGCTGGGGCTGCTCCGACATCCTCGTCTTCGCGCTGTGCCATGGAGCTGGCTCGACCTGACCGATCCGGAACGGCCTCGCTTCAAGCATGCTGTTCCGAATCAGGAGCCCTGAATGGCGGAGAAAGAACCCGAGTCTGGCACTCGACTCACTGCGCTCGAGATCCACGAGAACATCCTGGAGCCGGGTGAGAAGGAGATCGAGCGGCCTGCCGCCGCGCTCCTTCTCTCTGCGCTTGCCGCGGGACTCGTTATCGGCTTCAGCTTTCTGGCCAGCGCATTCGCATCCGAGCTGGTCTCTCCGGAGCACCGACGAGCCGCCGCTGCGGCTGCCTATCCGCTGGGCTTCATCTTCGTGATCATGGCCCGGAGCGAGCTGTTCACGGAGAACACGCTGGTGCCGGTCGTTCCATTCCTCGAGCATCGGGACTGGGATCGGTTCGTCAAGCTGGTGCGGATTTGGGTACTCCTGCTCTTGGGCAACCTGGTGGGGGCTCTGATATTCGGCTGGGCCTTGGCGGATACCCCCATGGTCGAGCCGACACTCCGTCCAGCGCTCGACCGGCTGGCCACTGAAGCCACCTCCGGCGGCTTCACTCACGTGTTTTACGCCGGCATCTTCGCCGGCTGGCTCATGGCCCTGCTGGCCTGGCTTCTGGCCTCTACCCACTCGACCGGCGCGCAGATTGCGCTCATCTGGCTCTGCACCTTTCCCATCTCCGCGCTGCACTTTCGCCATTCCATTGCAGGCTCGATCGAGGCGTTCTATCTCGCCATGGCAGGCCAGGCCTCGTGGGGTGCGATGATCGGTGGGTTCGTAGTTCCGTCGGTGCTGGGGAATGCCGTTGGCGGTGTACTGCTGGTTGCGCTACTCAACTATGGCCAGGTGGCCGCAGAGAAGGAGACGGGCGGACAGGCGGACAGAGCTCGCCCTGAGCGCAGCGAAGGGCAGGCAGGAGGACCGTCAAAGATCCAGAAGGAAGAGGAAGAGAAGGTGGATCTCAACGCCTGGTAGCGGCGGCGCTTCTCCTCTCTTAGCCCCGTCCGCCCGCCCGTCACTCCGCCTGTCCACCCGCGCTCCTACTTCCGGAACGCCCTGCCCAGCATCCCCCCGACGTCGTCCATCACCGACCCGTCGTTGTCGCGATCGAGAAAGCGGCTCAGCGCGCCCATCACTCCAGGGGCGGATTCCTTCAGCTGCTCATTTTCGCTGGTCACCAGAGTCGCAAGTCCTTCCTCATCGAGCTGGTTCTCCCGCTTGGCCCGGCCCAGCGCGCCCATGACCAGCGGCGCCAGCATGGTGAGTAGCTGGGCAGTCTTACCGGCGTCCAGACCGGTGGCCCGACTCAGGCCATTCTCCACGGTCTGCTGTTTTCCGCCGAGCACATGACGCAGGATGCCGGCGCCAGGTCCGTTCTCAGCGTGGTTGAGGAAACCCGACACATCGTCGAGGATGCTGCCATCGTGATCCTTGGACACTGCACGGGCCAGGGACTGGGCTTGATCTCGGTTTCCTGCGTTGCGCGCGACGGCGCTGAGCAGGAGCGGCAGGGCCGCGTCGATGGCGTTGCTGGTAGTGCCCGGGTCGGCCCCGAGCTTCTGGCTGATCTGGTTGACGGTCTGGCCGCCGAGCTGTTGCTGAAGGAGTTGGAGAAGGGACATGGGGGCTTGCCTCTGGTTGGAGTGGCGAGTGGCGAGTCGAAGAATCAACTGGTGGTTAGCCTAGCAGACTGCGATCAAAATGGATAGGCTCCCACATGCTCCCACGCTCGGCGGCCCGCTTCCAGCTCCTGGCGGCAGCCCTGCTGTTTTCCACCGGAGGCGCGGCGATCAAGGCCGCCGAGTTCGATGGCTGGCAGATCGCGAGCTTTCGATCGGGGATAGCAGCGGTGGCGCTCTGGCTGATGACTCGATCCGCCCGCAGGGGGTGGACCTGGCAGGCAGTCATCGTCGGAATCGCATATGCTGGATGTCTTACGCTCTTCGTACTGGCCAACCGGCTCACCACTGCCGCCAACACCATTTTCCTCCAATCGACCGCCCCGCTCTACCTGCTCTTGCTCGCTCCCTGGCTGCTCAAGGAGCCGGTTCGGCGGGAAGACCTCGGCTTCATGCTGGCTGTCGGCGTTGGACTGGCGCTCTTCTTCGTGGGGGTCGAGCAACCGGCCGCAACGGCGCCGGATCCGGAGCGAGGCAACCTGCTCGCGCTGGGCAGCGGCTTCTGCTGGGCCCTGGCGGTGTGTGGGCTTCGCTGGCTCGGGGCTGGTAAGGGGCGAGGCTCCCCGGCGGCGGCAGTCGTCTCGGGGAATCTCACTGCATTCCTGGTGGGGCTTCCCCTGGCGCTTCCAGTCGGCTCTCACTCGCTGGACGACTGGGCCATGATCGGTTATCTCGGTGTCTTTCAGATCGCGCTGGCCTACGTTTTCGTGACCAATGCCATTCAGCTCATTCCGGCCCTGGAGGCCTCAGTGATCCTGTTGCTCGAGCCGGTCCTCAATCCCGTGTGGGCCTGGGTGGTACAGCGCGAGACGCCCGGGGCCTGGGCTCTACTCGGTGGCGCGATCATTCTGGGGGCCACCACCTACAAGAGCTGGGCGGAGAGCCGGGTCGCCGCCCCGGTCACTTAAAATGCGCCATCCTCCGCCGGCTCTGATCGAGACCATCAGGATACGGAACGGGGCGGCTCCGCTCTGGTATCTCCATCTCCGCCGCCTGGCAGTGAGCTGTAAGGCTCTCGGCATACCGCTGCCGGGCGAGCTGCCTCCCCCGGAAGGTGGTCCGGACCGGATTCACCGGATCCAAGTGGGCATGCGAGGTGTTCAGGTAAGTGAGCGGCTGGTGGAGTCGACGGAGCCGGTGAAGCTCATCATCTCCCGGGTGGCTCACCACTCCTACCCTCACAAGACCACCGATCGAGCCCAGTTCGAGCGGGCCTTGGACACCGCCCGCGGAGCGGAGGCCGATGACGCCCTGCTGCTCACGCCAGGAGGGTTCGTGGCGGAAACGGCGATCTGTAGCGTGCTCTGGTGGGAGGATGGAAGGCTCTGCGGACCAGCCTTCGACCTGGGCGTGCTGCCCGGGGTGGGGCGAGCGCGACTGACCGAGCTGGTGGGGCAGGTGGAGGCGCGGCACTCGAGCTGGAAGGACATTCAGGAGCGGTCCCCGTTCCTGGTAAACTCCGTTCGGGGAGTGGTGAAAATCGGTTCCGTTCAGGGCGAATCGGTGCGGCCCACGAGGGAAACAGACGCACTCGCTGCTCGTTTCTGGCCTTGACCCGTCCGTCGTGCGCACGGTATTTTCCCGGGCTTGCACGGGATGTAGCTGGCCCGCCGTGGTGGTTGTAGCTCAATCGGTTAGAGCGCCGGACTGTGGCTCCGGAGGTTGCGGGTTCGATTCCCGTCAGCCACCCTGAGGAGTCGGGGTTGGGATTTGGAGAAGGATGGAGCTGGAGACCGACGGGTCTCGACGCCAGACTCCTGATCCGCAGCAGAGGTCCGTAGCTCAAGTGGTAGAGCACCGGTCTCCAAAACCGGGGGTTGCAGGTTCGAGTCCTGCCGGGCCTGTGTGGCGCTATCGTCTAGGGGACTAGGACGGGGCCCTCTCAAGGCCCAAACACGGGTTCGAATCCCGTTAGCGCTACTTGCAGGGAGAGGGCCCCATCGTCTATCGGTTAGGACGCGACCCTTTCAAGGTCGAGAGAGGGGTTCGACTCCCCTTGGGGCTATGGGCGCCGCTAGCTCAATTGGCAGAGCAAGTGACTCTTAATCACTAGGTTGTAGGTTCGATTCCTACGCGGCGCATGGCAAAAGCCAATTCCGGGCTCCTTCGAGGGGCCCCTTTTATTGTGCGCAACGGCAATCCAGGCACCCGTGCGTAAGGCAGGTCCCGCAGCTTCGAGCCAGTTGTCGGTGGAGCGCCTGGCGGGCCCGATGCAGCCGGACGCCGGCATTACTGGCGCTGATCCCAGCTTTCTCGCCGTAACCCCGCACACTCATCCCCTCGATATCCACCCGCCGAAGAGCCTCTGCGTAGGCCGGCTTGAGTGTATCCAGCAGGGGTAAGACGCAGGCGCACACCGCCGCCTCGAGCTCCTCATCCACTGGGGAGGCCTCATCCGATTCGGCAGTGATCCGGTCGAGCGCCCGACGCTGGGTGTCCTGCCGGCGATAATGGTCGATGATGGCGTTCCGGAGCACCCGATAAAACCAGGCGAGGATCGAGCCGGTATGATGAATCGTGCCCGCGCGATGGAGGCTTCGAACAAATGCTTCCTGGAGGATGTCCTCGGCCACCTCGCGAGATCCCACCCGGCGCTGCACGAAGTCGAGAAACGGTCATGGCTCTCGAGCAGGACCCGGAGCACCTCGCTATTCCCCGGGTCCAGCACGGCGGCCTCCGCCGTGCCCCTCTTACTCCGATCCATGGAGTGGAGAATACTGCCCTTTACTCGCAACCACAGCCGCAGGCGCAGCCCTGGGTCTCACAGGGACACTCCGCGCCGCAGGCGCACTGACAGCCGCAGGGACAGCCTTGATTCGTTTCGTTCCGGTCTTGCATCGTCTCCTCCTGGTGTGAGAATTCCATCATTTCCTCCTCTCACTCATGCTGACGCGGGAGCCTCGAGATCATTACACTACGACGGTAGGATGGGTGCGATCTCCGAAGCACGGCGAGCCTGTCGGGACCCCGTTTGTCCTATTCTGCTGTCATTTGGTGTGATAGCTGCGCCTCCGGCCGCCCTATCGGCCCAGGGCGAGCCGGGGGTCCCGCCGAACGTGGTGGTGTTCGTCGCCGACGACCTCGGCTGGCGCGACATCGGCGTTTACGGAAACACAATCATTCGCACACCCAACATCGACCGGCTCGCCCGATCCGGCCTCCGCATCGCCCACGCGTTTGGCACAACCCCGCAATGCAGCCCTTCCCGCATCAGCACGCTCACCGGCAAGTACGCGCATGCTACGCGTACCGAGGATCTGCATACTCCCCTGCCCACTGGTGAGCGAATGCTGCCATCCTATGCCCAGGAGCAGGGCTACTTCACCGGGATAATGGCCAAGACCCACATCGGTGAGGCCGGTGAGCGCCAGTTTCAATGGTACTCATCGGAGCTATCCCAGGCTCTGGCCAGTTTTCTCGACTCCGCCGGTACTCGGCCGTTTCTGCTCTGGGTCGGCTTTCATGACCCCCATCGCCCCTATGAGGGAGGCACCAGGCGCTCTCCGCATTCCCCGGCCCGAGTCAGCGTCCCACCATATCTTGCCGATACCCCGGAGACCCGCGCGGATATCGTGCGGTACTATGACGAGATCACGCGGATGGACGGGGAGATCGGACGCATGCTGGACGAGCTGGAACGGAGGCAGCTTCGCGAGAATACGCTGGTAGTGTTCTTCAGCGACAATGGCGCTCCGTTCCCCCGGGAGAAGGGGACCCTCTACGACGCGGGGACTCGGACGCCGCTGATCTTTTCCTGGCCTGCGATGATCCGCGAGGGCAGCGTGTATGATCGCGGCCTCATCAGCCTGATCGACCTGGCCCCCACGCTGCTGGAGCTGATGAAAGCTTCCCCCTCGCGGGGGGTGCAGGGCAGGAGCTTCCGCGCCCTGCTCGCCAAGCCCGAGTCATATGCCGGCCGCACCCATGTCTTCAGCGAGCGAAACTGGCATGATTGCGACGAGCACCAGCGGGCCGTCCGGAGCCGGCGGTTCAAGCTGATTCGTACGGATGCGTATACCGAGCTGCCCTTATGCACCGCGGCGGATATCGGTGGGAGCCCATCATTCCGGGCACTCCAGGCCCGGGCCAGGGCAGGGCGACTTACCGCCGCTCAGCGCCGCCTGTTCGAGGTGCCGCGCGCACGACTCGAACTGTATGACCTGACAGCCGACCCATGGGAGCTTCGCAACGTAGCCGCCGATCCTCGGCACAGCGCGGAACTGAAGGAGCTGGCTCTGATGCTACAGGAATGGGCAGAGGAGTCTGACGACTTTCCTGCGGCCTATCGAATACGGGATGACAATACCGACCGCATCACCGGACTACTGTTCACGCCGAGGATCCCACCGCTTCGGAACACCGACATTCCGCCACCCGATCAGCGATGGGGTAAGCAGCAGTCGGAGCTGGGCATGTGAACGGAGGGCGCAGGCGCTGCCCCTTCTGCGGGCACTGGGAAGGATCAATATTAAGCCGAACCCGCTGGCACATCGTGAAAGGAGGGTTACCGATGCAGCTCGCCTTAACCGAGTCAGACACTGAGATTTTGCGGGACCTTCTGCTTGCCTATCTGCCCGAGCTCCAGCGCGAAGTTGCCCGGACCGAGCGGCACACGCTGCGGCACGTCCTGGTGCAACGGCAGGAACTGGTGGAACGGTTGCTCGAACAGCTTGGGATGCCTGCCATCTGACGAAACGGCATTGACAGAGCGCCAGTGCCGCCTTGAATATCCCTGCTGGTCGGCGTCCCTGTCGGCCACACCACTCCGCCGTTCTAGGTCTGAGATCTACTCGCTCAGTTGAGGGAGAGCACTCGCATGGCCCACGCGCAGCTCCCGGTTATCCCACGCCCCCGCAGCTTCGGCGAGACGATGCGCAAGGATTGGTGGTGGCTCCAACCGGCGATCGTGCTCCTTCTCCTGTCCAGCTTCGTCGTATATGCCACCTGGGCGGCGTTCCAGGGCGAGCATTACAGCTATGGCCCCTATCTTTCTCCGTTCTATTCACCAGAGCTGTTCGGCAACTCGCCTCACGCCTGGTTCGGGCCACCACCGGCTTGGTGGCCAGGCTGGCTGGTGTTCTCGCCGGCGCTCCTGATCCTGCCGTTCCCCGGACTCTTTCGCCTGACCTGTTATTACTACCGCGGCGCGTACTACAAGGCGTTCTGGGCCGACCCGCCGGCCTGCGCGGTGGGTGAGCCCCGGAAACAGTACTGTGGGGAAGCTGCTTTTCCGTTGATCGTCCAGAACATCCATCGTTATTTCCTATATATCGCGCTGGTGTTTCTGGTGGTGCTGGCTCACGATGTCTACAAGGCGCTGTGGTTCACCGACCCGGTGACCGGGCACCAGTCGTTCGGCCTCGGCCTGGGCACTCTCGTGCTGGCAGCCAACGTGATCTTGCTCGGCGGGTACACCCTGGGTTGCCATTCCCTGCGCCACGTCATTGGGGGATACCTCGACCAGCTCGCCAGGAGACCGGTGCGTCGACGGCTCTACGATTGCTCCAGCCGCTTCAACCGGGCCCACATGCGCTGGGGGTGGCCCAGCCTGTTCTCGGTGGCGTTTGCGGATTTGTATGTGCGGATGTGTTCGATGGGTGTTTGGACCGATTGGAGGATTCTGTGAGGAGGTCACGAGTCACAAGTCACGGGTCGCGCATCCTCGATCGGCTCTGGCTCTTCTGGGGTGGAGTTCTTCGACTCGCGACAGGTGACTCGCGACTCTCGACTCATGCCTGAATACCAGACCTTCGAACACGACGTCCTTGTCATCGGTGCCGGCGGAGCAGGGCTCCGGGCGGCCATTGAAGCGTCAGCGGCCGGGGTCAGCGTAGGTCTCGTGTGCAAGTCCCTGCTGGGCAAGGCCCACACAGTCATGGCTGAGGGAGGTGTCGCGGCCGCACTGGCCAACGTGGACGACCGCGACAACTGGAAGGTGCATTTTGCCGATACCATGCGGGGCGGCCAGTACGTGAATAACTGGCGCATGGCCGAGCTGCACGCGAAGGAAGCACCCGATCGGGTTCGGGAGCTGGAAGCGTGGGGCGCCCTCTTCGACCGCACCGGGGACGGCCGCATTCTTCAGCGGAATTTCGGAGGCCACAAGTATCCGCGCCTGGCTCACGTAGGCGATCGCACCGGACTGGAGATGATTCGCACGCTCCAGGACCACAGTATCCACCAGGGAATCGACGTGCACATGGAGTGCACCATCCTCGAGCTTTTCACCGATGGCGGTCGGGTGGCGGGCGCGCTGGGATATGAGCGCGAGCGGGGACGGTTTCGGCTCTATCGGGCAAAGGCAATCGTGCTGGCCACCGGGGGCATCGGACGAGCCTACTCGATCACCAGCAACAGCTGGGAGTACACCGGGGACGGCCATGCGCTGGCCTACCATGCTGGTGCGGCGCTTCAGGACATGGAGTTCGTGCAGTTTCACCCCACCGGCATGATCTGGCCACCCAGCGTGCGTGGCATCCTGGTGACAGAAGGGGTTCGGGGCGAGGGAGGTGTCCTGCTGAATCGGCAGGGCAAACGGTTCATGTTCGACGACATTCCCGAGAACTACCGCAGCCAGACGGCGGACAACGAAGAGGAAGGGTGGCGCTATACCCAGGGCGACAAGAGCGCTCGGCGGCCACCCGAGCTCCTGACTCGAGATCACGTTGCCCGCTGTATCCTGCGAGAGGTTCGCGAGGGACGGGGCAGCCCCCACGGCGGAGTCTTTCTCGACATCTCCTGGATCAGGCGTAGGCTGCCGGATGCCCGTAAACACATCATCAAGAAGCTGCCGAGCATGTATCACCAGTTCAAGCAGCTGGCCGATATCGACATCACCACTACGCCCATGGAGGTTGGGCCGACGACGCACTACATCATGGGCGGCATCCGGGTGGATGGCGAGACTCAGAGCTCGACCTTGCCCGGGCTCTTCGCGGCCGGTGA
>JAICPP010000322.1 GCA_025929805.1 Gemmatimonadales bacterium
AGACCTCGCGGTGAACGCCGGGCACCGCGCCTGGCTGGCCGACATGTACTACCAGCTCAAAGCCCTGGATCCGCACCGGCTGGCGGTTGGTAACTCACCCTGCTTCACCAACTTTCACGTTGTGACCGACATCGAGGATTTTCATAACTACTACGCGATGCCGGACCATTATCGAAAGTGGAAGGACTGGGTCCAGAGCTTTGCCAGCCGGCCGCCTTGGACGTTTGCCCACGTCTACGAGAACATCGAATCATGGCGGGAGTACATTCGCGACCCCTGGAACACCGTGCCGCGGCAGCCGGCTCCCGAAGTGCAGCGCCGGGGAAGCGAGCCGATGGTGGTGTCGGAGTTCGGCAACTGGGGACTCCCCGATGTGGGCAAGCTCAAGGAGTGCTACGGGCGAGAACCCTGGTGGTTCGAGACCGGCATCGAGTGGGGTGACGGCGTGGTGTATCCCCACGGCATCGAGCAGCGGTTCAAGGCGTTTCATCTGGACAAGGTCTTTCCCACGCTCTCCGATCTAGCGGCCGCCAGCCAGCGCATGCAGTTCACCGCTCTCAAGTATCAGATCGAGCAGATGCGCCGGTACCCGAGCATCGTGGGCTACGTGATCACCGAGTTCACCGACGTGCACTGGGAGAGCAACGGCTTGCTCGACATGTGCCGCAACCCGAAGGCGTTCTACGACGTGATCGGGCAGGTGAACAGCGCCGACGCCATCGTACCAACCGACTGGGAGCGAATCGCCTTTTGGGAGGGGGAGCGTTGCGAGGTCAGGCTCGCATTATCGCACTTTTCCTCTGCCGACCTCCGGAACTGCCGCCTGGAGTGGCAGCTGGATCAGTGGCCCGAGATCAGGGGTACGCTCGACGGGTTCACGCCCCAGCGGGCCCAGCTCACCAACCTCGGCACCGTGGTCTTCGATGTTCCGCGGCCGGAGCAGGCCGTGCGTGCCAGGCTGGAGATGCGGCTCCTCACTGCCGCGGGTGAGCTGGTCACCCGCAACCACCACGAGCTGTACTTCTTTCCCAGGGTGGATTCACCGCAGCGCCATATTCGGATCGCGGTGCCGGGCCTGCCCCGTCTGGCGGCGCACCTGGCAGGGATGGGCTACGAGCTGACCGGGCAGGACTCGGCCGATCTGGTGGTGGTGGAGCAGATGACCGATGAGCTGCGATGGTACGTCCAGAACGGCGGTCGCGTGCTCTGGCTGGCCGAGGAGCCCGAGTCGCAGCAGGCCCACCTTGGCTCGATCAGCATCGCTCAGCGGCACGGCAGAAGCTGGCAGGGAGACTGGGCCAGCAGCATGAGCTGGATCAGGCAAGACAAGATCTTCGGCGGCATACCTACTGGCGGAACGGTGGACTTCGCCTTCGCCGACCTCACCCCGGAGACCGTGATCGTCGGCCTGTCGCCGCGCGACTTTGCCGCCAGCGTGCACTCAGGCCTGTTCGTCGGCTGGGCCCATCACATCGTTGCCCTGGTGGCCGAGCGGCCGATCGACCGGGGGCGACTGATGATTTCGACTTACCGGCTGCGCCACCATCTGGGTACTCATCCCGTCGCCACAATCATGATGCGCGACATGATCGCCAGAATAGCCAGAACCCCCGAAACGGTGCGGGAGGGCGCCGGCGGGCCCGCCGAGCAGGAGGTGAGAAGCGAGGTGAGAAGTGAGAGGTGAGAGGTGAGAGCTGAGGAGTGAGAGGTGAGAAGTGAGAGGTAAGAATTGAGAGAGGGAAACGACCCGGCTCTTACCGCGACATTGCCCGCCGCAGCTCTTCCGCGTACTCCTCGCAGAGAACCCGTTCGAGCCGGTCCGCCGGCCCGGGCCGGAGATCCCACAGGCCGCTATTGTGCCAATGATCGGGATCGTCCCAGTCGGGACGATCAATGATCGGGTATATGCAGATGCCGTCCACCGGCACCCCCGTATGGCGCGCGTGGCCCACCTCGTCGGCCACTTCCCGGATCCACCGCCCCCGCCCGGCCCCGAAGTGGCTGGTCTCGGAGAGGAACATCGGGCGTCCGTAGCGGTCGTACACCTCGGAAAGCAGATAGCGGAGCGGCACCCAGCGGCGGTCCCGAGGGGTGTCCTCCCAGCGCAGCCGCTGGTCGGGATACTCCCACTGGTTGGCGTGGTAGAAGTTCACCCCGATGATGTCGAGATAGCGCGG
>JAICPP010000326.1 GCA_025929805.1 Gemmatimonadales bacterium
GAGAGACCGCGCACCGGGTAGGTGAGGTGATCGGCGTGGGCATCGATTCCGACATCCTGTACCTGCCGGGCGAGGTGCGCGACTGGGTCTCAGGTTACCGCGCTGCCGGAGCCAGAGCCGAGTACCGGGAGATCGCCTCGCTCTACGGGCACGACGCCTTCTTAATCGAGTGGGATCAGGTAGAGCGGATTCTGAGAGGGATTTGAGCCGACTGCAGGACAACCAAAGGCGACGAGCTCACGCCAGGAAACTCTCCAGCGCCCTGGCCCGGCTCACATGCCGCAGCCGGCTCAGTGCCTTCTCCTTGATCTGTCGCACGCGTTCCCGGGTAATGCCCAACAGACTCCCGATTTCTTCCAATGTCATCGGCTCCGGTCCGTCGAGCCCGAAGTACAGCCGCAGGATCTTGGCTTCCCTCTCTTTGAGCGTGGACAGCACCTCTTCGATCGATTCGGTGAGGGCGTGCTCGAAGGTCTCGGAGTCGGGCCCCGGGTTCTGAGTATCGGGCAGGTAATCGAGGAGCTTGTTGTCTTCGCCGGGGGTAAGCGGCGCATCCAGGGAAAGGTGGTTCTGCGAGATGGACAGGGTCTTCTGCACTTCCTCCATCGAGATGTCCATTCCTTCGGCTATCTCTGACGGCGTGGGCTCCCGGCCCAACTCCTGGAGCAGCGCCGAGGACCGCTTTCCGATTCGATGCAGCGTGCCCGCCCGATTCAGCGGCACCCTCACGATCCGGCTCTGCTCCGCGAGCGCCTGAAGAATGGCCTGGCGAATCCACCAGACGGCGTAGGAGATGAACTTGATGCCCTTGGTCTCGTCGAACTTGTGCGCCGCGCGGATGAGTCCGAGGTTCCCCTCGTTGATCAGGTCGGCCAGCGAGACACCCTGGTTCTGGTACTTCTTTGCCACCGACACCACGAAACGAAGGTTGCTGCGGACCAGTTTATCCAGAGCCTCTTCCTCACCCACGCGGATCCGCTGCGCGAGGTTGACTTCTTCCTCCTGCGGGATCAGTGGGTACTTGCTGATCTCACGCAGGTACTGGTCCAACGAGCCCTCATCGAATGACGGTCCGCGCTTGCCGGAACCGACCTGCATTGGACGCATGCGACCCGACCTCGTACTGATCTGGGGAGTCACTCGAAAAGCGGAGGCATCGAGAGAACATCCATGTCTGGGAAAGCTGTGAGCAGCGGCCTTTGACGAACCTTACTCTGCGTTCAGGCGGTGCGCAATGGAGCAAGAGGGTCAGGAGTCTAGAGGCCAGGGGTCCAGTGATCCTGGTCACGAAAATCGCTGATCCGGACACAGAAGCCCGGTTCTCTCGACCCTCCACCCTCGACCCTAGACCTCATAGGTGTCCATCTGCGCCCGCTGAAGCTTCCCGGAATAATCTATGTAACAGACCTTCGTCTCCGAGTAGAACTCGTAGACCTCCCAGCCGCCCTCGCGGTGCCCGTTCCCGGTGGCCTTGACCCCGCCAAATGGCAGATGCGCTTCGGCGCCGATCGTGGGCGCGTTGACGTACGTGATGCCGTTGTCGAGCTCCTGCATGGCCCGGAACGCCTGGTCCACGTTGCGGGTGTAGATGGAGCTGGACAAGCCGTAGCGGACATCGTTGTTGACGCGAATCGCTTCGTCGAACGAAGCCACCCGGATGACACTTAGCACCGGCCCGAAAATCTCCTCCTGCTCCAACCGGCTCTTTGGTTTCACTCCGGCGAAGACCGTAGGCTGGTAGAACCATCCCTGCTTCAGCCCTTCGCCTCCCGGCAGCTTGCCTCCGGTCACCAGCTCGGCGCCTTCGTCCTGTCCGATCTGGATGTACCGTTCCACCTTTTCCCGAGCCGCCTGGTGAATCAACGGGCCCACGTCGGTCTTGTCCGCGCGCCCGTCTCCGAGTTTGAGAGAGCCCGCTGCGTCCGAGAGCCGGCTGAGGAAGCGGTCGTGAATTTTGCTGTCAAGGATCAGCCGGCTCGTTGCCGTGCAGCGCTGCCCGGTGGTGCCGAACGCGCCCCAGAGTACTCCCTCGAGCGCGAGGTCGAGATCGGCATCGTCCATGACGATCATGGCATTCTTGCC
>JAICPP010000189.1 GCA_025929805.1 Gemmatimonadales bacterium
AGAGCGCGAGCGGTACCAGCGTGCCGAGGCCCATCGGCAGCAAAGGCGTTCTTGACGGTACGAACGGCGGCCTTGGTACTGAGCGGGGGCGGCGCCAAGGCAGCGGCCCACCTCGGTGCCTGTCGCGCGCTCCGAGAAGCTGGATTTGAGCCCGCCTGGTATGTCGCTACCTCCATGGGTGCGGTGGTGGCGGCGGGACTGGCCAGCGGCGTCGGGAATGACGAGATGCTGGAGCGAATGGCTGACGCGGGCCCGCGGGGAGTGGTCCGCGACCCGTTGAGCCCCGTGGCGGGTCTCTTCCTCCGGTCGCTGCTCAAGCCCGCTCCGCTTCGGGCAGCCATAGAGGCTATCGTGCCGGCGCGCCGGTTCTCCGATCTCAGCGTGCCACTCACCGTCACAACCGTTGACCTCGACTCCGGTGAACTGGTGCTCTTTGGCATGGGAGCCGCCACCGCTCCCCTGATCGACGTGCTCTGCGCCAGTTGTGCCCTACCGGTCTATTATCCGCCCGTGACGTTGAACGGCAGGCGGTTCGCTGATGGTGGCCTCCGCGCCCTGGTGCCACTGGAGCCGGCCGCTGAGCTGGAGGTGGAGCTGGTGCTCGCGGTCGATGTGGGTCCTCGGTTCGACCAACCCGCGCCGGCCGAGGTCTCCCGCATACCACCGTTGGTGCGGGCCCACGATGATGCGGTCGGAATCCTGATGGCGGCCAACACCGAGAGTCAGCTCGCCATCTGGCGCGCCGATCCGACCCGGCCTCCGCTCGTCTACGTGCGGCCCCGAATCGAGCGCTACTCCACCTTTCGGGTGGACCGGGTACGGGAGTACGCAATGGAAGGACGCCGGGCCACACGAGAGGCGCTGGAACAGTGGTGCACCGCCACTTGACCCCTTTCCCTTTCGGGTCAAATTGAGCCCATGAAAGCCTCCGAGGTGATGGTGCCTGATCCACATGTGGCCGTGGCAGGCGCGATGGCGAGCGAGGTGGCAATCATGCTCAAGACCCGCAACATCTCGGTGGTTCCCGTAGTAGACGATCACCGCACCCGCCGTTTCCTGGGAACCTTGAGCGACCGGGACCTGGTGACCCGCTGCCTGGCGGAGGGAAAGCACCCCTGGCACACCCGGGCAGACACGCTGATGCGCACCAACTCACCCGTGGTCCGGCCGGACCGCGACCTCAATGGGTTCGAGCT
The DNA here is from genome assembly GCA_025929805.1 of Gemmatimonadales bacterium. Lineage (GTDB taxonomy): Bacteria > Gemmatimonadota > Gemmatimonadetes > Gemmatimonadales > GWC2-71-9 > CAVVWJ01. The sequence continues at coordinate 1,197 of JAICPP010000189.1, forward strand.
GCGCATGGACAACGACCCCAACGAATCGCATCTCCGTCCTACCATCACCGTCGTAGACGAGAGTGGGCGGGTCGTCGGATTCATCAGTCACCCGGAGCAGATCCCGGACGTAAAGATCGTGTGGGGGTGACCAGCGTCACCATTTCCAGACTGTGGCATGCACGATGCTCAGCAGTCGTCCAACGCGAGCCAAGAAGTTGTCCTGAGCAGCGCGAGGGATCACCCGATGCCTGATTTCAAGCTGTTTACTCTCGAGGAAGCCGAGCGGACTCTTCCGCTGGTGCGGCGAGTCGTTGCCGATCTCACTCTGGAGTATCCCAAGTGGCGGGCCGCAGTGGGGCGGTTCGAGCTGCTCACCGGTGGCGCACGGGCGGACTGGGGCGAGACCCAGGAGCTGGTGGCGGCCCGAGAAGAGGTGACCCGGCACGCCAACCGGATCAATCAGTACCTCCAGGAGCTGGAAGCGATCGGGTGCGTGTTCAAGGGGTTCGAGGCCGGGCTGGTGGACTTCTACTCACTGCGCGAGGACCGGCCCATCTTCCTGTGCTGGCGTCTGGGAGAGGACCGGGTCAGCCACTGGCACGAGATCGACACCGGGTTTTCCGGGCGGCAGCCGATCGACGGGGCAATCCTCTCGGCTGTCTCCTCGTGAGTCGGGCCTGGCTGTTTCTGCACCTGCTGGGCTTCACCATGTGGCTCGGCGGTGCCATCGCCTCGATGATTGTCGGAATAGCGGCCAGACAGGAGGATCGGAACGGGCTCGGCGCGGTGGTACGAGCTCAGTCGAAGCTCACCAAGGTTGCGATTGCCCCAGGCGCGCTATTGACCGTGCTCTCCGGTCTCATCCTCACCTTTCAACTCAGCGGCGGCGATCTGGCGGGGTTCAGCATCTGGCTGGTGATCATGCAGGGCGCCGGGGTGATCGCTGGGCTGATTACCCTGCTCATTGCGCTCCCTACAGCAACGCGCCTGGGACGTCTCGATCCCGCCGGCGAAGCGGCGCGGTACTTCGACGAGTTACGGGTGAGGCAGCGGATCGTAGCATCGATCGCCGGCACACTGGGACTGGTGGCGCTGTTTGCCGGGGCGATGATGAACTAAGAGCCGTGAACCGTAAACAGTGAACGGTGAAATGGGGCTACAATCGGAATTTTCTGCGCCGTTTAAGCATACCAAGTAGCAGTCGTTCAGTATCTAAGGCATGTCTCAATACCTTTTCCACGGCGTCCTTCTCAACAATCTCGGCATCCTTGGCTAATCGTAGCAACTCTCCTGTTTCAACTGCTGATCCATAGGCTATCCCGAGGTGTCGAGTGAAATGTCGGAGAGTCTCCGAAAGTATACCCTTCGGCAATATTCAGCTGCACGCTCAATGAGGCGCGCTGTAATTGGGCAAAAAGAGCAGCTGCATAGGGTACCCAGGATGACTTGGCCATCTTGATAACTGCGACACTCGTTTCGCGAGCTTCCTGCCATGCACGTAAAGACGCGTGGTCACGCATGCGGCTCAGTGTAGCTCTATCCCCAGACGGGGCCAATCAAAGTCCCGCAATCTGTACCGGTTTGTGTTGACGCCCCGTTCACCGTTCACCGTTTACTGTTCACCCTTTTTCCGGTCGCGCACACCTTGCGTACCGGACACACGCCACAACGCGCCTCTCGCGCCGTACAGATCAGCGCCCCCAACTCCATCAAGGCCTGATTGAAGGCCCATGCGGTCTTGCCGCGGCGCGGGATGATCTCTTCCGCCGTGTTCCAGATCCACTGAGTCAGGGAGGCGCCTCTACCCAGCCGCGGGAGGAATGCGCGCCGCAGTACTCGGGCGACATTAGTATCTACCGCCGCAGTCGGCCGTTCGTAGGCAAAGCTCGCGACCGCCCCGGCAGTGTACCGGCCCACTCCAGGTAGTCGCCGCAGCTCTACCGGGTCTGACGGGATCACTCCCTGTCGGTCGCGGACCACATTGCGCGCCAGCCGATGAAGGTTCTCGACTCTCCGGTAGTAACCCAGGCCCTCCCAACTCTCGCGCACCATCGCTGGCGAAGCCGATGCCAAGGCGCCAATCGTGGGATATCGCTCAATGAAGCGCCGGTAGTAGCCCTCTACCCGGGAGACCTGGGTTTGTTGAAGCATGAATTCCGAGACCAGGATGTGATATGGGTCCCGGGTCCTCCGCCAGGGGAGATCGCGGCCAGAGCGACGAAACCAGCGCAAGAGTGCGCGGCGAAAGGCCGAAGCCTGCATCCGAGTACGCGGAGATGGCATGGCGTTGATCGTAATCTCCTCACGGCGGCACCAGAACCGGGTTAGCTTTGATCGCTCGGCCACTCGTCTTCGGCGTCTACTCGAGGGGGACCGCCTGACCCCTGACTTCCGACCCCCGACTTCCTCCCCGTGAACCCGCTCGCCCTTATCGGGCGTCTCGTGCTGGACGGCCTCTCCCACGTCGGACGGCTGAGCTATTTCGTGTTGGAAGCCATCCGGGGGCTAGGTGAGGTGCGCATCTGGTGGCCCAGGATGATGGTGGAGGCCTGGAATATCGGAGCAGGAAGTCTCTTCATCGTCTTGCTGATCTCCGCCTTTGCTGGCGCGGTCACCGCGCTCCAGACCGGTTACCAGTTCACCGGCAGCATCCCATACTACGTAGTTGGGACCCTGGTGGTCTCGTCCATTATCCTGGAGCTAGGCCCGGTACTTACCGCACTCATTCTCGCCGGCCGCATTGGGGCCCGGTATGCCGCCGAGCTCGGGACCATGCGAGTGACCGAGCAAATCGATGCCCTGGAGAGTCTCGGGCGCTCACCGTCCTCGCATCTGGTGATCCCCCGGGTGTTGGCCGGACTGCTGATGATCCCAGCCCTTACCATCCTGGCCAATCTGTCCGGGATCGTGTCGGGATGGGTCTCGGTCAAGGCCGTGCTGCCGGTTACCGATGCCGACTTCATCTATGGTGCGCAGTATTACTGGCGGCCGTGGGACGCCTGGTACTCGGTAATCAAGGCCTTCTTTTTTGCCGGCTCCATCACCATCATCTCGTGCTACATGGGGTTCAATACTCAACAGGGGGCTGAGGGAGTCGGACGGTCCACCACCACGGCGGTGGTCACCAGCTCGGTGCTCATCCTCGTGCTCGATACCGTCCTGACCCGGCTACTGCTCAACCAATGATCGAGCTTCGCAACGTTCACAAAGCGTTCGGCAAACAAGTGGTGCTGAACGGCGTCGATTTCGAGGTACGGGAAGGCGAGACGGTGGCGTTGCTGGGCCCCTCCGGGACCGGCAAGAGCGTGCTGCTCAAGCACATCATCGGCCTGATCCGCCCCGATGTCGGCGAGATCTACGTGGACGGGAAGGACGTCTCCCGGCTCAAGCGGAAGGAGCTGTCCGAGCTCCGGTCCCAGATCGGCTACGTGTTCCAGAACGGCGCACTGTTCGATTCCATGGACGTGTTCGAGAACGTCCGGCTGGGCATTACCGACGAAAACAAATACGGCGATCTGGACTACTGCCGGCAGCGCGTCGCCGAGTGCCTCCGGCTGGTCAATCTCCCCCCCGATACCATCGAGAAGTATCCGGCCCAACTCTCGGGCGGCATGCGGAAGCGAGTGGGCATTGCCCGGGCGATCGCGGGGGCCCCGAAGTACCTGCTGTATGACGAGCCCACGTCCGGACTGGATCCCGTGAACGCCGATATCATCGACGGTTTGGTGCAGCGGCTCGATCACGAGCTGGGGGTCACCAGCGTCATGGTCACACACGATGTACGGGGCGCGTTCCGGGTGGCCGACCGCTTGGCCCTGCTCAGCGAGGGAAAGATCGTGATGCAGGGCACCCCGCGGGAGTTCCTGGACTCGAAGAATCCCAAGGTACGGGAGTTCCTCGAGCGGGACTTCGACAATCCCTCCTTCGCCGCCTGAGCCCTCATGGATTTTCGTTATTCCCGGGAAGTGATCGTCGGCGCCATCGTCACGGTCGCCATCCTGGTATTCATCTTCGGTACGATGTGGCTCAGTGGCCGCTCGGTGGCCTCGGACAATCTGGCCCGCATTCAGTTCGCCAATGTCAGCGGGCTCAAACGGGCCTCGCCGGTGCGGGTGTCCGGCGTGAACGTGGGCAAAGTCGAGCGCATCGAGTTCATCGACGTGGGCAAGGTCCTGGTGACGGCAAGCCTGCCGGAGAAAATCCGGCCGCGAGTGGACGCCGAGGCCAAGATCGTGTCGGTGACGCTGGTGGGCGACTATGCCATTGACTTCGATCCCGGCCGAGCCGCCGAGATCCTGCCCCCGGGAAAGGTTATTTTGGGCTCCCAGGATCTCGGGCTCTCCGGCCGGGCCATGGAGTTGACCGACCGAGCCGACAGCATACTGATCGGCGCGCAGGCGATTGTGAACAAAGAGACCGCCGAGCAGCTCCGCTCTACGCTTACAGCGCTCGAAGGGACCCTGCGCGCGGCGCAGCGCACCATGCAGATCTACGCCGATACGGGTAAGGGTCCTACCGCCGAGCTCACCAAGACCATGGCCACGTTCAGGCAGCTGAGCACCCGGCTGGACAGCACGCTCATCGCGTTTCGCACCGATACCATCAGCGCAAACCTCACGGCCATGACCTCGCAGCTGACCGCCACCAGTGGGAGGCTCGACACTCTGCTGGCTGGGATGAACCGAGGACAGGGGACCCTGGGCAAGTTCGTCACCGACAGCGGGCTCTACTATGACATGCGAGACCTGTCGCAGTCCATGAAGGAACTGCTGGATGAGCTGAAGAAGAACCCGGGAAAGGTGGGGGTGACGGTTAAACTCTTCTAGCAGGTAAGTGGGTAAGCGGGTAAGCGGGGTAAGCCCAAGATGTTAGAGTGGCGGGCTCTGGTAGGCTCCCCTTCGATTGATCCGTAAAACCGACGTACCCGCGTACCCGCTTACCCGCTTACCTTCTCCCCATGCTAAGCGTGACTTTCCTCGGCACTGCCGCCTCGATTCCCACGATCGATCGCAATGTTGCCGGCCTCGC
>JAICPP010000263.1 GCA_025929805.1 Gemmatimonadales bacterium
ACTCACCGAGATGCGGAACGAAATCTATCGGGACGAGATCGTGCCCTCGGCCGCGCTTACCTGGCACGAAGAGGAAAGCCGGTTTGCCTTCCAGAACGGTGAGTCGGTATTCATGCGAAACTGGCCCTACGCGGTGGGCCTGATGCAGGACAGCTCTGAATCCCGAGTCGCCGGCCGATTCAGTGTCGCGCCGATGCCCGCAGCGCCGGGCGGCCGACCCACGGCTGCACTTGGCGGTGCCCAGCTCGCCATCAATCGGCGCACGGAGAATCCCGAGGCGGCGTGGGCCGTGATAAACTATCTCACCCGGCCTGAGCAGATGCGGGAGCGCGCTCGCGTCGTCGGCCAGTTTCCGTCCAGAACAGAACTTTATGAGGGTGAACAGTTGACAGCCGAGCTGGGGATACCTCCTCGCGTTGCCAAACGAGTGATCGAGTACGCGGTTCCGCGGCCGGTAACACCGGTCTACAATCAGATCTCCGAGATCCTCCAGATCCATCTGCACCGAGCGCTGACCCGGCAAACTTCACCAACAGAGGCTCTTGCCCGAGCCGAGCGGGAGATGCAACAGCTACTGGACCGGGTCGGGCTCGGCGCCGGAGCACCCACTGCCCGCCGTTGATCCTGGTCGCAGCGTCGAAGCCCAGGAGGCCAGGCTCGCCTGGGGACTCGTCCTGCCGGCTTTTCTCACCATTCTTCTGGTTGCGCTCTTTCCGCTGGTCTGGACCTTCTGGGAATCGTTGCACCTGCACGACCTCAGAATGCCCTGGCTGGGCCGGCCGTTCGTGGGCCTTTCCAATTATCTGGAGGCCGTAGGAGATCCACGCTTCCGAGGTGCGCTCTGGCACACCCTGTTCTTTGCCGCAACTAGCGTCAGCCTCGAGCTGCTGATCGGCCTTTGGCTGGCCTTGGCCCTGAATCAGGCGTTCCGGGGACGGGGCCTGGTGCGAGCGGCGGTACTGGTTCCCTGGGCCATCCCGACCGTCGTGTCTGCCCTGCTGTGGCGCTTCATGTTCGAGGGGCAAACCGGCATCGTGAACGCCGCATTGGTCGACATCGGCTTGATGCGTGAGCCGATCGTGTGGTTCATCCAGCCCGGCACCGCGTGGGTGCCGGTGATCCTGGCCGACGTCTGGAAGACCACGCCGTTCGTCGCCCTGCTGCTCCTGGCAGGCCTGCAGAACATCGATGCTTCTCTCTATGAAGCCGCAAGGATCGATGGCGCGTCGGCCTGGCGTCAGTTTCGTCATGTAACCCTCCCGCTGCTCAAGCCGGCTATCCTGGTGGCCTTGATCTTCCGAACTTTGGACGCATTCAGGGTATTCGACCTGATCTATGCGCTCACCGGGGGAGGCCCCGGCACCTCAACCGAGCCGATTGCCCTCTACACCTTCAACGCTCTACTGCAGAATCTCCAGTTCGGGTATGGCTCGGCGCTCTCGGTTATCGTCTTCGTGGTGACCTTCGGTCTGGCAATGATCTACATCAGATTCCTTGGCGCCGAGCTGATGGGGTCACGCCGGTGAACCTTCGTCGATGGTGGCCGACCGTAGTGCTCGCGCTGTTGGTCCTGGGCAGCGCCTTTCCACTCTACTGGGCCATCCTAGCCTCGTTCACTCCCGAAGCGCGCCTCTTCGGGGGTCCCTCCCTGCTTCCGAGCGAGCTGGTGCTGGATCACTACCGAGCACTCTTTACCCAGCGGAACTTCTGGATACCGATCCGGAACTCACTGATCGTAGCGGGAACTACGACCGCATTCTGTGTCGCCGTCGGCGCGCTTTGCGCCTATGCGCTCGCCCGCTTGCAGTTCCGCGGCAAGTTTGCGCTGCTTGGATTCATCCTGGCGGTTGGGATGTTCCCCCAGATCTCCGTCGTTTCGCCGCTCTACATGCTGCTTCGATCGCTGGGTCTGATCAACACGTATCCGGGATTGGTCCTGCCCTATCTCACCTTTGCCATGCCCCTCACGGTATGGCTTCTGGTGGGGTTCTTCCGCCAGCTCCCTGCCGAGCTGGAGGAAGCCGCCATGGTGGACGGCGCCAGCCGCTTGCGGGCCTTCGGTGAGGTGATCGTGCCGCTCGCGCTCCCCGGGTTGGCTACGACTGCCATCCTGACCTTCGTCTACAGCTGGAATGAGTTTCTGTTTGCCCTCTCATTCACGCTCGGCCCCGAGCGACAGACCGTCCCGGTGGCTATAGCGCTATTCCGAGGGATGTATCAGGTACCCTGGGGACAAATTCTCGCTGCGGCGGTTGTCGCCACCCTCCCGGTAACGTTGCTGGTGCTCGCTTTCCAGCGCCGGATCGTGCAGGGACTCACCGCTGGCGCGGTCAAGGGTTAGCTATGGCATCGGTTCAGCTCGAGGGAGTGCGAAAGACCTACCCCAACGGGCACGTGGCGGCTCAAGGCCTGGATCTCCACATCGCAGATGGCGAGTTCATGGTGCTGGTTGGCCCATCGGGATGCGGGAAGAGCACGGCCCTTCGGATGATTGCCGGACTGGAGACACCGACCGGCGGCCGCATCCTGATCGGCGATCGCGATGTAACGGTGGTCCCGCCCCAGCAGCGAGACATTGCGATGGTGTTCCAGACCTACGCGCTCTATCCCCACATGACGGTGCGGGAGAACCTGGCGTTTGGTCTCAGGATGCGGGGCGCCAGTCGCGCAGAAATCGAGCAGCGGGTGGGAGAGGCGGCACGGGCGCTGGCCCTCGAGCCGGTGCTGGATCGCAAACCAGCTCAGCTCTCGGGCGGCCAGCGCCAGCGGGTGGCCTTGGGCCGAGCCATTGTCCGCGAGCCCAAGGTGTTTCTCTTCGATGAGCCGCTATCCAATCTCGATGCCAAACTCCGGGTGGAGACCCGGGCCGAGCTGGCCCGCCTGCATCGGCGCCTGGGCGCCACGATCGTTTATGTCACCCACGATCAGGAAGAGGCGATGACCTTGGGCAGCCGGGTCGCGGTAATGCGGGACGGCTTCCTGCAGCAGGTGGCACCGCCGATGGAACTGTACCGCTACCCTGCGAACAAATTCGTTGCTGAGTTCGTTGGCTCACCGGCGATGAACTTTCTGCCGGGAGAGATCCTGGCTGAGCTGAGCCCAGCCAATCCTGGAACGGCGGTACTCGGCGTTCGGCCTCACGATCTAACCATCGTGACGGCTGGAGCAGGCGACCTGGATGCCCTGGTGGACGTGGTGGAGCCGCGGGGCAGCGAGCTGCTGGTCTATCTGCGCCTTGGGGCCGAGGGTAACGGGCCAGAGCTCCGCGTGGTGGCGCCTCCGGAGACGGCGGTCGAAGCGGATCGCGTGGTTGGCGTTCGGTTCGACCGGGAGAGGCTGCACTGGTTCGATGAGGAGACGGGGCGGCGGGTCTAGTCATCCTGCCTATTGTGGCAAGCGCGACAACACGTACTGCACAACCAGGTTGGTCGTGTTCCACAGCTGCACATCCGAGCTGGTGCCGTACCGCACCGGCTGCAGTTTCCCACCCCTGATCTCATAGCTCCAGAGCTCGTTGTGCTGCAGTCCCGAGGCGTTCACTGCCTCCAGGGTGCGGCGTAGCGCGCCGTCGAGCTCCGGTGTGCTTGGATTAGAGACCCGAGCGGCCAACCCGAGAAGCAGGAGATTCACCTCCCG
>JAICPP010000283.1 GCA_025929805.1 Gemmatimonadales bacterium
GCGCCCTTAGCTCAATTGGATAGAGCATTTGACTACGGATCAAAAGGCTGGGGGTTCGAGTCCCTCAGGGCGCATATTCGGAAGGCGGAAAGAACAGCGTGAGCGGGACAACAAAAGCGTAAGCGGGAACAGACGCTTGAGAACTCCCAGTTCCCCGCTCACGTCTTTCGTTTTCCGCTCACGCTGTTGGTTGTTGAGACGGGGCGTAGCGCAGCCCGGTTAGCGCGCCTGCTTCGGGAGCAGGAGGTCCCCGGTTCAAATCCGGGCGCCCCGATTCCACCATTCATGCCGTTCGATGCCGGCCCGGTTCAGCACCCCGAGTGGCTGGCCATGATCGCTCCTCGCGCCTCTTTGAAGTCTTCCGGTTGCGGTGGCCGGAAGACCAGGTCGAATGCCAGAAACAGGGTCTTGGAGTAGGGGTAGAACAGAAGCGGTGCAATCACCATGATGGCGAGGCCCCCGTATAGCAGCTCGTCCCACGGAGGAGTGGGCCAGGTCAAGAAGACAACCGCGAGAAAGGTGGCAGCGAAGATCAGCTCCGCCGCAACGATGTTGAACATGTAGGAACCCACCTGATAACCCTCCTCACCCCGTTCCAGCCGCATTCGACACACCGGACAGCGTGCCCGCATCCGGACCCAGCGGGTGAAGAGCGGCTTGCCCCCACAGTTGGGACAGCGGAGCCGAAGCGCCCGCCAGAAGAGAGTGAGCATGCGCCTGGCGGACGTTCTCATTGCGGCAGGACCGCCGCTGCACCGGCGGTTTCCCGCCGGACCACCGGCGCCACCTTGGTGCCCAGGAGCTCGATAGCATGCATGGTCTTCTGGTGCGGCATGGTTCCGACACTGAACTGAATGAGACATCGCTGATGACCGAACAGCTCATGCTGGTAGAGAATCTTCTCAATGACCTCCTCGGGACCGCCCACCAGGAGGGCACCTTGCCGCCCCCTCTCCGCCTCGAACTGAGCGCGGGTGGGCGGCGGCCAACCCCGCTCCCGGCCGATCCGGCCCATGACATCCATATATGGAGGGAACGCATCGTCGACAGCCTCCCGCGAGCTCTCCGCCACAAAGCCATGGGAGTTGATACTCACCGGGAGCGCCGCCGTATCGTGTCCGGCTCGGCGAGCAGCCTCCCTGTACAGATCGACCAGCGGCACGAAGCGAGCCGGTGCACCTCCGATGATGGCCAGCGCAAGCGGGAGGCCCAGCGTCCCCGCCCGCACCACCGACTGCGGTGTGCCCCCCACCGCAATCCAGACGGGTAGCGGCTGCTGCAGCGGGCGGGGGTACACGCCCAGGTCTTTCAGCGGAGCCCGGTGAGTTCCTGACCAGGTGACTCGGTCGCTCTCTCTCAGTCTGAGCAGGAGATCCAACTTTTCGTCGAACAGCTCGTCGTAGTCGTCGAGATGGTAGCCGAACAGCGGGAACGACTCGGTGAAGGATCCCCGTCCCGCCATGATCTCCGCACGACCGCGCGAGAGGAGATCCAGAGTCGCAAAGTCCTGGAATACCCGGACGGGATCGTCGGAGCTGAGCACGCTGACGGCGCTGGTCAGCCGGATGCGTCGAGTGCGCTCCGCCGCGGCGGCCAGCACGACTGCCGGTGACGAGACCACGAAGTCGGGACGGTGGTGTTCTCCGACCCCGAAAACGTCAAGGCCGACCTGGTCAGCCAGCTCGATCTCCTCGATGAGATTGCGCAGACGCTGGTCAGGGCCGATCACGTCGCCAGTTCGAGGGTCGGGACTGTTCTCCGCAAAGCTGTAGATACCGAGTTCCATACCGCTGTTCCTTGGAGCAGAGGCCACTAAACAATCCCGCAGAGCCGTTGGTTTCCGGCTTCCCCCCCGAGCCTCGGTCGAATAGTTTTGAGCCTTCGGCAGGGGAGCACATCCCTGCTCAGTCCCACTCAGCTACATCATATCCGCTCTTGCCCGAGCCGGTGGAACGGCCGGACCACGTGTCTGGCGTCTCTGACCGGGCCAAGGCGAGGGCGGCTGGGAGACTGCCTGAACCACACGTCAGCCGCGAGCTCACCGGTCATCGCACCCGCGCGTCCCGTCTGGGTGCTTCCCGCCTTGCTGGGAGGGATCAGCCTTCTGGCACTGCTGGGGGCGCAGACCTGGAGCCAGTGGGCTCACCTCCTTTACCTGATCCCCTACAGCTTCCTGGGTAACTCGCTCGCACCGCTTCCCTACGACGGCGCCTTGATCTATCTGGGCGGCCGGCATCCGCTGTGGCTCATTGTGCTCGTGGCAGTGATTGCCACGCTGCTCATCGAGGCATGGAATATGGAGCTGCTGGCGCGCATCCTTGCCCGCGACGGCACTCGCGGGTTCCGCAACCACCGGGTGACCCAATGGTCACTCCACTGGTATCGGAAGGCGCCGTTCTGCTCGCTGGTGGCCACGTGTGTGGTGCCAATCATTCCCCACTACCCCATGCGGTTCCTTGCGGTTCTCGCGGGATACCCGCTGTGGAAGTACCAGCTCTCGGTGACGCTCGGTCGAGGCGCGCGCTACCTCGCACTGGCGGGAATCGGGGTGGCGTTGCCCATACCAGGGCATTGGATCGTGCTGGGTAGTCTGATGGCTCTCGCCTTGGGGATCCGGGGAGCGCGAAGAATGAATCAACCTACCGCAGTGAGTTGTCCGGCCGCCCTCGCCGACAAAGCATGAGCCGCTGTTTTCTCCTGCTGGTGGATGGACTCCGGCCGGATGTGGCGGAGCGCCGTCTGACCGCCGGCGATCTTCCTCATCTCCAAGCGATGCTCGCGAGCGGTGGCCGCACCACCGCCGTAACCGGCTTCCCCTCCACCACCAGCGTTGCGTACCTGCCCTTCCTTACTGGCTGCGGGCCGGGCCGCTGTGACATTCCCTCGATTCGCTGGCTCGACCGCGCGGCGTACCGGGGTCGCTGGTGGCGGGACCGGGCCTCGGTTCGGAGCTATTGCGGCTATCAGGCACCGATGCTGGATGGAGATATCCGAGCCGACGTACCGACCATTTTCGAGCTGGTCCCCGAGAGTGTGGGGATTTTCACTCCGGTGGCCCGCGGGCTCAGTCGCGTTCGAGATCCATCCACTTCCTGAAAACAGCGGACCACGAGACGGCGTCCGCTGCCGCCGAGGGGCTTGAGTCGCTCACC
>JAICPP010000059.1 GCA_025929805.1 Gemmatimonadales bacterium
CAGCAAGCTCAGGATCAAGAGCTGCTCAGGCTCTGGCGCGAGCGCGTGGGTCTGATCGACGCACAGGTGGATGTACACCTCACCCGTGCCAGCAACGCAGGGCTTTAGACCTAGGAGCATGACCATGCATCGGTTCTCACTGTGGGCCACGGGCGTCGCACTGGTTGGTATGACGCCCTTTGCCGGTCTCGGCCAGGAGCCGGTCCGCGCACCGGTTCCGGAGCCCCTGGAGTTGCGGCTGGATCGCGGCCCGGACCGGTTGTTCCAATTCGTGATGCACCGGCGCGCGCGGCTGGGTCTCAAGGTGAACCTCCGAGCCCGGTCCACCGACTCGGTTGGCGCGTATGTGGACGCAGTGACCCCCAACGGACCGGCAGCCAAGGCCGGAATTCAGTCCGGCGACCTCATCACCAAGATCGATGGCAAGTCGGTCCTGGCCGGAGGCCAGGCGGAGGGCAACAGCGAACGGGAATCTCTGCCCGGGTTGCGCCTGATCGAGCTCGCCGCCCGGCTCGGGCCCAACGACACTGTTCCGGTCGAGTTTCGTCGCGGCAAAGAGCGGAAGACCGTCTCCGTGGTGACGGCGCAAGAACCGGACATCGTGTTGCGTGGTGGACCCGGAGGAGCCTTTCTCCGTTTCGGACGCGAGGCCCCAGGGCGGATGGGTATGCCGATGGAAGACGACCCCATGGATCCCTTCGCGGGGCCGCCTTACCTCTACGGGTCGCCGCTGGCGGATCTTGAGCTGGCTCCCCTCAATCCCGACCTCGGGCGCTACTTCGGGGCTACCGAGGGCATCCTGGTGATCAGCGTGCCCAAGGACTCGGAGCTGGGACTCAAGGGCGGCGATGTCGTCCTTACGGTCGATGGGCGCAAGCCGGCCAGTCCCTCGCACTTACTCCGCATCATGCGAAGCTACGACCGGAGCGAGAGCTTCAAGCTCGAAGTGCTGCGGAACGGTAAGCGGGAGAGTGTAACCGGCCGGGTGGGAGCGCGGGTAGAGGGGTAACGCGCCGGGCTACGGTACCACTGTGCGCCTGCTCACAGATGCCAAGCTCCGGGGTTCGTATATCTTCGGTCCACCTTGGAGGGATTATGGGATTCCTGTGGACCTTGATCATCGGATTGGTTGTAGGGGCTATCGCCAAGCTCATCATGCCCGGGCGCGATCCGGGTGGCATCATCGTGACAATGCTGATCGGCGTGGCCGGCGCCCTGCTGGCGGGGTTCTTGGGCCGGGCACTCGGCTGGTACACCGATCCAGGTGCAGGTCCAGGAATCATCGCGTCGATCATCGGCGCCTTGGTCCTCCTGTTCCTCTATCGCCTGTTCACGGGCCGCAGAGGGACCCGGGGCACCACGGTTCCGTAACTAAGACCGACCGGCTGCAGTCACACAACGTAAGCGGTAAGCAGTGATCGGAGCGCGGGCATCTGCCGCGATCTCCGTTGACTGCTTATCGCTTATGCCTGCCGTCAAGCCATCTGAACTGGACCCGCTAGGGCACCTGGATGAACCTGCCGGGCCAGGTCCTCGAAACCAGCAAAATCAAGACTTTGTGCCCCGTCACTCATGGCCCGGGGTGGGTCGGGATGGACCTCGATGATCAGGCCGCAGGCTCCCGCCGCCAGGGCGCCCAGGCTTAGGGGGGTGACCAGCGAGCTTATGCCGGCGGCATGGCTGGGATCCACGATCACGGGCAGGTGAGTCCGCTCCCGCACCAGCGCCACCGCGTTGAGGTCCAGGGTGTGCCGGGTGGCGCGCTCGAAGGTGCGGATCCCCCGCTCGCAGAGCACCACGCTGGGGTTGCCCTCCGCCAGCACATACTCGGCGGCCATGAGCCACTCCTCGATCGTGGCACCCGCGCCCCGCTTGAGCAGAATGGGCTTTCCGCTCCGGCTCGCTGCCCGGAGCAGGCTGAAGTTCTGCATGTTGCGGGCGCCGATCTGAAGCATGTCGGCGAAATGTGCCACCACCGGTACCTCTTCCCAGCTCAGCACCTCCGTCACTACGGGGAGCCCGGTTCTCTCCCGGGCGTCGGCCAGGTATCGCAGACCTTTGACGCCGAGCCCCTGGAAGTCATAGGGGGAGGTCCGCGGCTTGTACGCGCCGCCGCGGAGCATGTCCCCCCCGGCCTGGGCCACCGCCGCGGCGGTCTCGAGGATCATGGCCTCACTTTCGACCGAACAGGGCCCGGCGATCAGCACCGGTGATTCACCGCCGAAACTCAGGTGCCGCACCCGAACGACGGTTCCCTCCGGGTGCCGTCGCCGATCGACCAGCGGTATGGCCGGCTTCTCCACCCGGTGGGCGGGAGGGGGCACCGGCAGGGAAGGGCGAGATCCTTCGGTCCAGGCCTCGTAACTCCCCAGCACGATCAGCTTGACGGCCAGCGCTTCGATTTCCTCCAGCGCCTCAGCCACCCGGGGATCGGTGGCGGCGCCCTCCACATCGACGTAGAAACGGTAGGTCCAGGGTGCGGAGCGCTCCGGGCGAGATTGCAGTGCCATCAGATTGACGCCCCGCACGCCGAAGGCCTGGAGCGTGAGTGCCAGCATGCCTGGTTTGTGATCCACCAGCACGATGAGGGAGGTCTTGTAGCGGCCTCCCTCGGCCGAACTGAGCTGGGGCACCGACTGTGCCTGGGTGAAGGTCAGGAATCGGGTCTGGTTGGTGGGGTCGTCCTCGATCCGGTCCGCCAGGGAGACCAGGCCGTGTGCATCGGCGGCCGGCCTGGCTGCAATGGCCGCGAGGGCTGGGTTCTTTTCCCGGGCAACGATCTCGGCGCTTCCTGCCGTATCCCACGCGCTCACCAGCTCCGCGCCAGGCAGATGCTGGGAGAGCCAGAGCCGGCATTGTCCCAGAGCGACCGGATGGGAAAGAACCCGGCGAATGCCCGAGAGCGGAGCACCCGGAAGCGCCATGATGGTGTGATGGACCGGGTGGAGGATCTCGTGGGTGAGTCGGAGGGCGCCGTCCCCGAAGGCTTCCTGCAAAAGATCATACGTCGTGGTGACCGACCCGATGAGCGAGTTCTCGATCGGCAGGCACCCGGCGTCGGCTTGTCCCTCCCGGACCGCGGCCACGACATCCTTGACCTCGCGACAGGGATGGACCTGTAGGTCAGGCCAGCGGCGGCGTGCCGCGGCCTCGCTGAACGATCCGTGAGATCCCTGAATTGCCACCCGCATGGTTGGGCTCCAGATGAGGGAATAAAAAAACCCGCCGGAACCTGGCGGGCATCGATGATTTCGGGTGACGTTTGCGCTAGTGCGCTATCCGAGCACCCGACCGGCATCGAGCCGCGCCGGCACCGATAAAGAAGAACCAATAGCTGCTTGAGGAAGCCATAGGGCTCGAAGGTACGGCTCGTCGTGGAGCCTTGTCAAGTGCGGTTGTATCTTCTTGTGTGGCTCGTCCCATATACTTAGCGCTGCACATGGCAATCCTGGCCCTTCCTCTCACCCAGCGGGAAGGTCAGGGCCAGGGCCTGCCGGAGCTTGCCCCGCTCAACCCGATGGGCAGCTCCCGGAGTGGACTCTACTTCCAACCCTACCTGGATCCAGCGCCGAGTCGGTGGTCGGCCAGCGTGGCGCTGGATTACGCCAGCGTCATCGAGTACAACCGTGTCCCTCCGGCTGACTATGTCCTCGACTCCGAGCTGCTCCGGGCCACCCTGAGACTCAGGCGGGATCTCGGGCCCCGTACCTTCCTGACCGTGGGCACCTCGATCGGCGGAGCATACGCCGGGTTCATGGATGGTTTCCTCGACTGGTATCACGGTGCGCTCGGAATCAGAGTGAGTGAACGAGAGATCCGGCCCCGGGACCGCTTTCTCTATACCGTGACAGTACCCGGAGCGGCGAGTGTCACTCGGTCACGCAGCGATTTCTTTCTGGAGGACACCCGGGTTGGACTGGGCGTCCGACACGGTTCAAACGCTCAGACTGTGTTCTCGCTGACTCTCCCAACCTCCACGGGGCCGGCCGGCTATGGGCGAGGTGTCGGGTCCCTCAGCGTTCTCAACACCATTCGAAACCGTTTGGCGCCGAAGCTGCTCTACGAGGCGAGTCTGGGGGTGGGGTTCACGCCCACCCATGGAAGTCTGTCCGATCTCCAGCGGGAGCTGTTCCTGGGTCTCACCGGTGGAGTCCGGGCTCGGGTTTTCGGGCAGCACTCGGTGTTTGCCAATCTGTTTTACCACTCTCCCTATTACCAGGAAACCAACCTACCGGCGCTGGACTCGAGAGAGCTCTCGCTGGATTTCGGGTGGATCCTTCAGACTGATCGGGGTGGCGAGTGGCGGATGGGCTTGACCGAGGACTTGGAGCCCGGGGGGCCCGGGGTGGATCTGGTGCTCCGATTTGGCCGGACGTTCTGAAGTCGCTACTTGGCCACCGGAAAGAGAAACTGCTCCATGTTGTTGAACAGAAATTCCTTAGCCTTGGGCTCCCGGAGGTTGAGCCCGTAATGATTGATGAGCGCTTGCTGGGTCTTCAGCCACTCAGCCCAGCAGACTCCGCAGATCTCCTCGTAAGCCCGGCGGCCCAACTCGTTCTGGAATGGCTGGAAGGCCATGGACTCCCGATCCTGTCCGCAGCGGGTACAGTGTAGCGTTGGCATACGGGCAAGATAGATATCCCCTAGAATGTGATCCAGTCTAGCGGGGAATGTGATCCAGTCTATAGGGATCTCTGTGAACGGAGTAGTATGTTCAAGGTGTAAGGCGCCGCCTGGCGGCCTCGTTATGGCGCAAAGCCCGGGCTCCACTGGCGGTGCCCCAGCCGATGCCGACCCCGAAAACGATTGCTGTGCTCAGGGTCACATATGGAAGCAGCACGGCCGGCCAAGCCAGCAGGGCAGCTCCTCCACCGGCCAGCAGTGGAGCAAATGGGGAGTGGACGGCATCGACGAAGCGGAGCCGCCGCCGCACAAAGTTGCGCGCCAGGATGAAGCCAATGGCACCGGCAGTCAGCGTCAGGAGTAGTTGTAGCATGGGAGTACCCTGGTTAAGTGGCTGTGTCCGTTGCAGTACGAAACGCAAGTTTGGAAAGATTCACGGCTGGAATGGGTTAAGAGAGACGCTTTGTTGTGGTACGCGAATCGCGGGCAACTCTGTGTCCTTGGCTAAGCTCTTTCACCCGGAAGGAGCCTAAAAATGCCTAGACATCCTACCGTTCTGGTGCCGAACATCGGTCCCATGGACCACGCGTGGGACCTGCTGGGAGAGTGGCAGGCCGAGTTCGAGCTCCCGGAGACCGAGTCGCCGGTTCACGGAAAGGTGACCTTCCGGTCCTGGACCGACGCAGAACTTCAGCTCGATCCGATTGAAGCGGCGATTGCAGGAATTCCTTCGAGCGTTCCCCTGGAGCGGGCGAGCGAGATTCATCTGACGGATGCCGGCGGGGGCGCGCTCCAGTGGGTGCTGCACGCCCCGTCTACCAACTGGTCGCTGCAGGCGACCCTGTGGCCCGGTTCGTTGCATCTGTTTGTGCACGATGCCGATGATGACGAAGAGCAGCTTTACCGGGCGAGGGCCACTCGGGATCGGGAGTACTACCGGCGCAAGTACCCGTTGGAAACCAAGTAGGTCTTCACTACCGTATTCGCGCCCGTCGCTCTCTGGGGACGGGCGTTTTTCACATCGGCAGCTCTTGCTGGAGCCTACCAGCGAACCGCCGCACTCCCCCACATGAACCCGGATCCAAACGCGGTCATGACCACAAGGTCGCCGCGCCGGAGCCTCCCCGCCCGGACACACTCATCGAGCAAAATGGGGATGGTGGCTGCGGTGGTGTTGCCATACCGCGTGATGTTGTTGTACACCTGGTCGTCCCGAAGCCCCAGGTCCTTCTGCACGACTTCGGAGATGCGGAGATTGGCCTGGTGCGCCAGCAGCAGCTTGAGCTCCTCCACCCTCTGACCTGCGGCCGACAGCACGGCCCGCACCGACTCCGGCATGCGTACGACTGCATGACGGAAGACCTCCCTTCCATCCATTTCCAGGTATTGCTTTCCGGCATCGATCTGTTGATGGGAGACTCGGGGGTGGTACATCGATCCGGGAGCGTCGACCCACAACTTCTCGGCGTGAGCCCCCTCGGAATGGAGGTCGAAGGCCAGGATCCCGCTGCCGTCTTCATTACCAGGACCCAACACTACTGCACCGGCGCCATCGGCAAAGATCACTGCCACGTGCCTGCCTGCAGTGGATAGCTCCAACCCGGTGGACTGGATCTCACTGCCAACCACCAGAACGTTGCGAAACTGACCGGTACGGATCCAGGCGTCTGCCACCGATAAGGCGTAGATGAATCCGCTGCATTGGGCCCGCACATCAAGGGCTGGGATCGTCGCTATTCCGAGCACGCGCTGCAGATAGACGCCGTTCCCCGGGGCGAAGTGATCGGGGCTGGAAGTCGCATACACGATCGCATCGAGATCGGCGGGGGCAAGCCCGGCCATGTCGAGCGCGCGTTCAGTCGCCTTCCGTCCCATCTCGACGCCGGTCTCTCCCTCGGTGACCCACCGGCGCTCCTGGATGCCGGTGCGCGTGCGGATCCATTCGTCCGTGGTATCCATGAGACGAGAAAGCTCGTCGTTGGTTACCACCCGGTCGGGCACAGCGAGGCCGGTCCCGAGAAATCGGCTGTGAGGCATTCAGTCTTCCGTTGAGGGATGTCTCGCGATGGCGCCTTGGGCTATGTTGGCCCCGGCAGCCTTCTTGCGCAAGCGGGACACGACCAGTCGCCCAACCGCCCCGAAGACCCAGATCCAGACCAGCCAGGCCACGGTGAGCGGCCAATCCATGCCGCGCCAAGTTTCCCAGAGCACTCCGACAGGGGTGAGCCACAGCGGCCACCAGGCGTCGGGCCTGAGCCGGTGCCGTTCGTATATCCGAACTGCCGGGAACCCATCGTGGAGCCGGCTCAGAATCGCACCGCAGATACCGGAGGAAGGCATGGTGGGAGGAACTTGTACCAGATTCCAGACCATGCTGGTTGCCCCCCACCCATGGCTGTCGCTCACGCCGGCGACGAAGAGATTGTGCACGCGCGCAAGCGAGATCACGGAATCACGTTCGGCGCGGGTGAGCTCGTTGGCCTTGGGAGACGCATTAACGATCTCGAATCCATCGAGCCCCGCTGCGACCAGGGTGTCGAGCCGACTCCAATGATTGCGCCGGTACTCTGGCAGCGACGCCAGGGTCAGCGCCCCGAACCGCGATTCGCTGTCCTCCAGCAGATCCAGCAGGCCGGCGAGCGAACTGTTGTACGACCCGCGGTCGACCGGCATGGTGTCACCCAGAAGGACGATGTGCGCTCGCCAGGCACTCACCTCCAGGCCAGGGCAGAGGAGCAGTCCCCGGTCCCCAGTCCCCGGTCCCCGGTCCCTCTTCTCCCACCCTTCAACTGTATTGTGGTCAGTAATGAAGGCGACGTCGAACCCGGCCCGTTGATGCCAGCGCCGGTTCGCGGCTGCATTGAAACTCTCCATCAGCGTGCCGGACACATCGTGCGAGGCGTTGGTATGGCTGTGGAAGTCCACCACTTTGTCCTCGGGCAAACTCCCGCCGAGGGACAGCATCGGCCGGTGCCACAACGCACCCAGGATCAGGAAGCCAAGAAGCAGGACGGTCGAGATTCCCAGGACCCCGAGCTCCCCGAGAATGGCGCGGGGCCATCGGCGCATTCCCCGGGGGCGGACGAGCCAGCGGGCCGTGCGCCAGAACAGATAGAGGATGGCGAGCCCCAGAAGAAATCCCTTGAGCCGGCTCAGGCTCAGCATGGAGATCCCATCCCACAGGGTGAAGACAGGGGCGAACACTAGGTAGAGGACAGGCACGGAGAGGTGAAGCCACTCGGGAGCCGCACCGCCGACGGGATCGGAGATGGGTGGAGCGCCGGTGAGGCGAGCCCCCAGCAGGGCCAGCGTGACGGCCAGAGCGATGCGGAACCCTAGCCCATTGCGTGGTGCGGCCATGTATGATCAGGATGAGAACGTTCTAATCGGACCGCGCGGGTCACCTCAGCGCACGAGGCAGGCGATGATCGATCGGGACGATGAGCTCGAGGCCGAATTTCCTTTGGGTGACGGCACAGCCCAAACCACAGCGGAGGTTCGCTGCCCTTATTGTGGTGAAATCAACGAGATCGCGCTGGACCCCGGAAGTGGCGCCCGGCAGGAGTATACAGAGGATTGTCAGGTGTGCTGCCGGCCCTGGCGGCTCTCGGTCCACTACGATAGCGACGGCGCCGGACACGTGTCGGTTGAGCCGGAGACCGACGCCTACTCGTAACGAAGGGCCGTGATCGGGTCGAGACGAGACGCGCGCCGGGCCGGCCACAAGCCGAAGAAGAGACCGACGGCAGCGCTGAATCCAAAGGCCATTGCCACTGACAGCGGAGAAATGAGCGTATTCCACTGCATGACCCTGGACAGGAGGACCGCAGTGCCCACACCCAGGAGTATGCCCAGCGCGCCGCCCAGCAGGCAGAGAGTCAATGCCTCGATGAGGAACTGCATCAGGATATTCAGCCGGGTGGCGCCCAGTGCCTTCCGAACTCCAATCTCCCGGGTGCGCTCGGTGACGGAGACCAGCATAATGTTCATGATTCCAATTCCGCCTACCAGCAGGCTCACCGCCGCGATGCTGGCCAGCAGGCTGGTAAAGACCTGAGTCGCTTGCTGCTGGGTGGCGAGCACGTCCTGTTGGTTGCGGATGGTAAAGTCGTTTTCTCCCCCGGGGCGGATCTTGTGTTCCCTTCGGAGCACCCGTTCCAGGTCCACCATGCCCTGCTCGATGGGAACACCGTCGGCCACCTGCACCGAAAACGACCGCACCCGGTTGCTGCCGAACACCCGGTAGCGGGCGGTCTGAAGCGGGATCAGAATCTGCTCGTCAGGGTTGCCAAAGCCACCGGCCGACCCCTTCTCACCCAGGATACCGATGATCTCGAACGGTATTCCTCGGATGAGAATGGTCTGATGGATCATTCCGGCCGGATTTCCCGCCAGCATGCGGGGAACTGACGCGCCGAGCACGGCGTACCGCTGCCGGGCCTCATCTTCACCTGGAGTGAACATGCGGCCGAAGGGAATGGTGTAGTTCCGGACCTGGGTGTACTCGGCGGTGGTTCCCACGATATTGAGGTTGCTGTTCTGGTTCCCGTATTTGACCTGGAGCGATTGCTGCATCTCGGGCACCACGGCCTTCAGCAACCGGGCATCTCGTCGGAGCGCCTCGTAGTCGTCGGTGCTCAGAATGGTTCGGTCGGTAATTCTGATTCCGCCCTGTCTGGCCTGCCCGGCAAAAACGGTAAAGACGTTGGCTCCCAGTGCGGCGATCCGGTCCTGTACCGCCTTCTGCGCCCCACTGCCCAGGGCAATCATCGTAATGACCGCTCCCACACCGATGATGATGCCGAGCATGGTGAGCACCGAGCGCAGCATGTTGGCTCGAATCGATTGCAGAGCAACCGCGACGGTCTCGCCCAGCAGCATGCTACGGCCTGGGGCTGGTGGAAGGTTGGGCCGGCTGTTGCTGCATACCGGGCACCCCCCCACCTCCGGTGATCCGGTTGAAGCGCTCGCGCGACTCCTGCTGTGACTGCACTAGGCTGGCACTGGGCAGCACCAGCACCGAATCGCCAGCCGTCACCCCCTCCAACACTTCGCTGTAGTCCATGTCGGTCAGGCCAGTTCTGATCCACACCGGTTCCGGCTGTCCCCCTCGTTTGACGAAGACGATATACCGGGTGCCTTGCCCCTGGGGCTGACCCCGGCGGGCTCTGCGACCCGCTGGTGAGCCGGAGCTGTTTCCGGCAGCTGCGGGCGGGGAGGCGCCCAGCGACGCGCGGCTCGCGGTGTCGCTCGGTCGGCTGGCGGCGAGCTGCTGCTGCACTTGCTCGGCAGAGAGTCCGAGAACCTGGGCGGCGGAACCGACGTCGCGTTGGGTACGGAGTGCCGCGTTGGGGATGGCGAGGACGTCGTCTCGCCGGCCCACGTGAATCTCCACCTCGGCGTTCATACCGGGACGGAGCAAGCCTTCCTTATTGTCGATGCGAACCAGCACCGGAAACATGGTGACGTTCTGCTCGGTTTGTGCCTGCGGCTCGATCTTGAGCACGGTACCGTCGAAGGGACGGTTGGGGAAGGCATCCACCGTCACGGTGGCTCGCTGGCTCGGCTGAATCTTCCCGATATCGGTTTCGTCGACCAACGTTCGAACCTGTACCAGGTTGAGATCGGCCATCTTGAGCAGCACGGTTCCGCCACCCACATCGTTGGTGGGAGAGGAGATCACCTGCCCCCGTTCGACCTGCTTTTCGATGATGGTACCGTTGATCGGGGCCCGCACGTTGGTGTCGTCGAGCTGATCACGCGCGTTGTCCAGCGCCACGCGGGCTCGAATGACCTCGGCATTCGCGTTGGCGTAATCCAGCAGCGCCTGCTCGTGCTCCTGCTCCGTGATCGATTGCGACTTGAACAGCTCGTCGGCCCGGCGCTTCTGCGAGTTGGCGTTGGCCAGCCGAGCCTGGGCCACCTCGAGGTCGGCCTGGGCCTGCGCCACCGCATTCCGCGGGATGCGGGGGTCGACCCGCACCATGAGGTCGCCGCGCTTCACCGTCTGCCCGGTCTCGACGGCCAGCTCGAGGATTTCGCCCGATGCCTTGGATTTCACCTCTACCGTGGTGTCCGGCTGCACCGCGCCGGAGGCTTGCGCCGAAACGACGATGTCACGCCGCTCGACTGGAACCGCCTGATAGGGTGGCGGCGGCGTTTCCTCTTTGCAGGCGGTTCCCAACAGTGCTGCCATTGCTACGTTCCTCATCCCGTGCGAAGCGAGGGACCTGATTCGCCAGCTAGGGGAACTCGCGGGCAAGGTCCCTCGCTTGCTGCGCTCGCTCGGGATGAGGAGAATGGCTCCTCTCATTAGCCTTTCCTACCCGTTTCGAAATCCCGCTCCACACTCCCGTCCTTCAGATGCACCTGGCGCCTGGCGTGTTGAGCAATGTCGTGCTCGTGGGTGACCAGCACGATGGTTTGGCCGCTGTCGTGGAGTGAATCGAACAGAACCATGATCTCCTCGCTGGTCGCGCTATCGAGGTTTCCGGTTGGCTCATCGGCCAGCAAAATGCTGGGGCTGTTGACCAGCGCTCTCGCGATTGCCACTCGTTGCCGCTGGCCCCCGGACAGCTCGTTGGGCCGATGGCTCATGCGATCGCCGAGGCCTACCTTGACCAGAGCCTGGCTGGCGAGCTCGCGCCGTTCCTTGCCACTCATGCCGGCATAGATCAGCGGGAGCTCCACGTTGTGAAGGCCGGTTGCGCGAGGCAGCAGGTTGAAGGTCTGGAAAACAAACCCGATCTCCTTGTTGCGGATCCGGGCCAGCTCATTGTCCTCCAGCTCCGAGACCCGGTGGCCGTTCAGCCAGTATTCCCCGCCGGTGGGACTGTCCAGGCAGCCAATCAGGTTCATGAGGGTGGACTTGCCGGAGCCTGACGGGCCCATGACCGCCACGAACTCGTTCTTTCGGATGGTCAGGTTGACCCCACGCAAAGCCCGCACCACTTCGCCCCCCATGTCGTATTCGCGCTGGAGATTGCGGGTGACGATGACGGCGTCCCGCGGCACGTCCGCGGGCAGCATGGCCATCCGCTCTTCCGTGTTCAGGATGGTGCCGGTCATAGATTCCTGCCGATCAGCGCTTCCAGCTGCGCCTTGGCTCGGAGATAGTCGAAGCGCGCGTTCACCACATCGACCTCCGCCTGGTTGAGGGCCTCCTGGGAGGTGAGCACGTCGACGATGGTCGAAGCTCCCAGTCGGTAGCGCTCCTGCTGGACCCGGATGTCTTCCCTGGCCGCCACCACACTGGTCTGGGTAATCTCAATCCTCGCTCCGGCCGCCTCCAACTCCGCCAGCTGCAGCTCGAGATCCGCCTGGACGCCCCGTCGCACATCCGCGGCGTTGGCGTCGGCTACGTCGAGGTCCGCCTCGCGCTGGGCGATGGTCAGCTCGCGGTCGAATCCGTCGAAGATGTTCCACCTCAACGACAGGCTCACCTGCCGCTGATTCAGCAGGTCGTAGTCGTTGGCTCGACTCCCGTTCCACCCGGTATTGGCCGCCAGGGTGAGCGACGGCCAATAGGTAGAACGCGAAGCTCGTGCCGAGGCACGTGCCGCCGTGGCACTCGCCGCGGCGCTTTGCACCCGGGGAGACTTCGATTCGGCCTCCAGCCGGAGCGCCTGCGTGTCCAACGCCGGCAACACCGCATAGAAGGCCGAGTCGTCGGCCGCCCGTACCCGGCCAGTCTCTCCGATCAGCCGGGCCAGGTTCGCCTCGGCTGCGGCCAGGTCAGTCTGGGTGGTCAGCTGATCCAATCGGGCGCTGCCCAGCGTAACCAGCGACCGCAGTGAATCGGAACGCGTGGCCGATCCTGCCCGAAGCTTTGCCACCGCGACCTTGAGCTGCTCCTCGGCACGCCGCACGCTGGTTTCGCGCACCCTGAGCAGCTGCGCGGCGGCGAGCGCATCCAGGAACTGATTGGTAGTGGCGAGTCTCTGCTGGAACCGAGCGTCAACCAGCGACGCGTCCGCAGCGTTCTCGTTGGCCCGCGCCGCCCGCATTTCGGAGCTGCGCCGGAAACCGGTAAACAAATCGATGCTCGCGGACAACGAAGTGTTGACACTCCGATTGCTGCTGTTGCCGGTGGTGAGAAGGCCGGTGACCGGATCGATGCGGGAGGCCCCCTCGGAGAAGAAATCACTTGCGGAGGAGCTGGCCGACAGCGATGGCAGGAAGGCCCCCCACGCGGTGCGCCGGCGAGCACCGGCGGTTCTCACATCCGCCTCGGCCCGGACCACGTCCGGCTGCACCCGTTCGGCCAGGCGGATCGCGTCGGCCAAGGTGATCACTCGCTGCTGTCCCGCCAGCGATCCGGTGGAAATTAGAGCCAGCAACACGATGCTCGTGACGGTACGAGGTTGCGTCATAGGCCGATGCCCGAATCGAGGTTACAGTGCTACCGATCCGCCCGGCGGCGGAACGCCTCTCGCGCGGCACCCAGGGCCAGCCAGGCGCAGAGTGCCGCCAGGACATACGCCGAGATCTTGGGAAGCGCCACCAGCAGGAGGCCGAGAGCCACGAAGATCCCGCTGATGGGGATGAACACGGACCGCCGCGCATGGCTCGCGACTGCTCGAAGTACCAGGCCGGCGCGGCGGCGTGCTTCCCGCCGGGTTCTCCGGTATGCGGCTGGCGCCTCCGGGTGCTGACGAGTAAGCACCACGGGTAGGGATTTACTGATCCGGCGAGGCCCGCGCAGCGGCCGGCTCGCCACCTCACGGCTCCGCGCTATGTCCAGACGAAACTGGTCTTCCATTCCCTGGGCCAGCTCGGGATCTTCGATCAACACATCGAGCTCGTAATTTCCCAGGAGACTCGAAGGGTTCAGATTGCTCGATCCGATTCGCACCCACCGGTGATCGCATACGATAGTCTTGGCGTGGAGCATGGGGCCGTCCCACTCGTAGATCCGCACCCCGCTGCGGAGCAGGTCACGGTACCCGATCCGGGAGAGGTTTCGGACCAGAGGGACATCGCTGGAGCCGGGTACCAGCAGGCGAACATCGACCCCATCTCGGGCGCAGTCCCGCAGGGCTTGAAAGAGCCGGGGCGGCACCAGCATGTAAGCATCCGTAATCCAGAGCCGCTCCACACTCCCCGCCGCGAGCAGCTCGATGACACGATAGGCGCGTTCCCTGCCGGGCTCACCCGGGATAATACGTACCTCTGCGTTGCCGACAGAGGCTACTACGCCGGCTGTCTGTTCGGGGGGCACTGGACGCCCGGTCAGCCCCCAGAGACGCGCGAAGGTCTGGTCCAGGACGGCGGCGCCCGGCCCACGGATGTCCACCGCCGTGTCGCGCCAGGGCTGCGCACCCGTCTGACCCTCACCCGTCCACTCGCACCCGATGCAGAGTCCCCCCAGGATGGCGCGGGTGCCGTCCGCCACGACCAGCTTCCGGTGATTGCGGGAGATGTTGGTCACGACATCCACCAGCTGTGGCGGATGAAATGAGCGTACCTCTACGCCGGCCTCACGCAAGTAGCGCCAGTAGCCGCGCGAGGTTCCCAGGGAGCCGAACCAGTCATACACGACCCGAACGTGAACTCCCTCGCGGGCCCGCCGGGCCAGAAATTCGGCGAATCGCCAGCCGGCCGCGTCGCTTCGGATGATGTAGTTCTCGAAGTGAACCCAGTGCTCTGCCTGATCGATGGCCTCCAGCATGGCACGGTAGGTGTCCGGCCCATCGATCAACAGGTCCACCCGATTGCCCGGAACCGGACGCCCACCCGCGGCCCGGTTGATGGCACACGCGACCGACTGCTCCGCCGGAATTGAGCGGGTAGCGGTCACGTCGCTCCAAGTCCCAGCGTCTTCTCGTGGGGTCGAAGCGCGTTGAGGACGAACGCGATATGATCGTCCAGCGGGACGCCGAGCTCCTCGGCCCCGTGGATAACGTCATCGCGACTGACGCCCCGGGCAAAGGCCTTGTCCTTCAGCTTTTTCTTGACGCTGGAAACCTCCAGATCCTGAAGGCTGCGCGAGGGGCGGACCAGGGCGCAGGCCACCAGAAAGCCGGCGAGCTCATCCACGGCGAAGAGTGCACGGGCCATAGGC
>JAICPP010000147.1 GCA_025929805.1 Gemmatimonadales bacterium
AAGCTCACGATATCGATGAGCGGCCACACGCCGGTCAGCACATAAAAAACGCCCTGAATCAACGCAAGCTTTGGCAGCATTCGCTTCACACCAGGTCTGGCGGATGATGAATGTACGGGTTGATGGCGGCGGTCCTGGCAAACTACCTGACCAAAAAACAACTCCGATTGCCACGAGAGTCATCGACATATTCTGCCGTCACGACAAGCTGCAGAAACAAGCATGGCCCCCGAGAGGACGGAGCAAACCTCAAGTGCTTGTGCCGAGACGACGAGCCGGAGGCGCAGGACACACCTTGCATGCACCACTCCGCTGCCAGCGCGACATGAACGAAAGTGCATTGCACCCGAGCGCGAAAGTTGCGTGGGTTCTAGATCCTCATCACCTCCGATTGTCGCTCGAAAACCTCAGCACCTCATGGGGTCGGCATGTATCGGATCGAGCTCTCGCCTGGCGAAGAAACCGTCTTCAGATCAATCGAAGAGTTGGCGGTGGCAATCAAACGGGGAGTCATCACTCCTCGCGCTCGGATCTATCACAATGCCAGTAATAAATGGCTGCCGATCCAGTTTCATCCCCACTATAAGACTGCGGTCTCGATGCCGCTCACTCAGGCCGAGCTGGTAGCAGGTCCCCCGTTAAAGCCGCTTTCGACATTGACTCTAAAGCAGCCGGTGGAACCGGATCCTCCTCCGTTCCTGCCGACCACACCGCTGGCCGAGCCGATTGCGCCGGCCGAGCGGTTCACTCCCAAGGCGGAGAGTCCCAAGGCGAAGAAGAAGGCTCCGGCCACTCCCCGGGCCAGCAAGCGCAACCGGCGGCCCAGTAAGCCACGCCGTCAGCTCCGGATCGCCTTGATCGGTGCACTGTTGTTGGGCGGGGCCCAGTGGGTCCTTTCCGCTCCGTTGTTCTCTCACCCGGGCGCGCCCAAGCTCATCAGTGCTCAGCGGCACCTGATTACCAGTCCCACCGCGGCTATGCGGCGGGTGAGCTCACCCAACAGTGCCGCCATGGTTCCGGTGCTCCCGAGTCCTCCGGGCCCAAACAGCGCCGCGCCGCTCCAGGACGAACTGCCGGCCGCGCTCACCGCGCCGAGTTTCGGTGGCGCCGGGGTCGAGACGGCCACTACGCCGGAGATCGAACCAGCCCCCTCCGCCATTATTCCCACGGTCCCCGTAGTACCGAGGCTGGACTCCGCCATTGGCAGGGCGGACTCCTCCCTCAAGAAGGCGATCAGAAGCACTCCGTAAACTCCGCGTGTGACTCATCCCACAGCAACCGTCTCCTCAACGGCTGATAATCCAGCGTCGTAAGTCCTTATTTATCAACAGCTTATGTTGATAAACCTGTGGATAACGACGAGCCGATGTGGAAAAACACCGGGAGTGATCCTTCTGCCCTGAGGTCATTCCCGATTTACCGACAGGTGCCTCGTAGGGGGCGTCCGGAGGAGCCAGCATGGCGCGAGCGATCTGGAGTGGCTCGATCAGCTTCGGGATGGTGAGCATACCGGTCAAGCTATTTGGCGCGACAGAGAGCAAGGACATTTCCTTCAACCTGCTGCACGCCACCTGCGGCAGCCGCTTACAGCAGCGCCGCTGGTGCCCCACCGACGAAGTCGACGTGCCTTGGGCCGAAACCGCACGGGGGTACGAATACTCCAAGGGGCAGTACGTGATGCTCACGGAAGAGGATTTCGAGCGCCTGCCGCTTCCGAGCAAGCACACCATCGAGCTGACTTCGTTCGTGGAGGAGAAGGAGATCGATCCGGTCTTTTACGAGCGTAGCTATTACCTGGAGCCGGGTGAGCGGGCGGAGAAGCCGTATGCGCTTCTGCTCCGCGCGCTGGAGCAGCGCAAGCTCACGGCGGTTGCGACGATCACGATTCGGAAGAAGGAGCAGCTCTGCGCCATTCGGGCGCACGAGGGCACCATCGTGCTGGAGACCCTGTTCTACCCGGACGAGATCCGACTCGAGCGGGGCATGGATCTCAGCGGGGTCAAGGTGTCCGATCGTGAGCTGGACATGGCGTTCACCCTGATCGACATCTTCCGCAAGCCGTTCGACCCGACCGAGTACCACGACCACTACCGCGAGGCTCTGGCCGAGCTGATCGAAGCCAAGCTGGAAGGCAAGCAGGTGGTAAAGGCGCCCGCTGCGCGCGAGACCCGGGTCATCGACCTGGCCGATGCGCTCAAGCGGAGCGTGGAAGCGGCAAAGAAGGAGGCCGCCAAGCCCAAGCCGCCCGCTCGCGCTCGGACTCGCGCCTCGCGGCCCGCTAGACGGACTCGGAAGGTTGGATGAGCCGGGTTGGTACCGAGGTCGAAAGCGTGCTCGAACAGCTCGAGGCGCGCCAGCCGAAAATGGTGCTGACCATAGACGAGTACGAGCTTCCAGTCACCAACCTGGAGAAAGTATTGTGGCCCGGCGCGGGACGGCACCGCGCCCTCACCAAGCGGGACCTGCTGCGTTACTTGACCAGGGTCTCCTCTTGGCTCCTGCCCCACCTCAAGGGGCGACCGATGTTCACCACGCGATATCCCGACGGCATCACCGGCAAGAGCTTTTACCAGAAGCACTGGGATAAGCCACCGAAGTTTGCGCGGACGGTGAGCATCTACTCCAGCCACAACGAAGGCGACGGCGAGTACCTGATCTGCGACAACTTGCCCACCCTGTTGTTCCTGGCGCAGATGGGCGGACTGGAGCTTCACCCCTGGTTTTCCCGAGTGGATCCGGCACCAGATGCCCGGGGACGGAGCCGAAAGTTCTCCGGGTCCGAGGCCAATCTCGAACGGTCGGTGCTGAACTACCCGGATTTCGTGGTCATCGATCTGGATCCCTACCTGTATTCCGGACGGGAGGGGAAAGGCGAGGAGCCGGAGCTGCACCGCAAGGCCTTCAAGCGAACTCGGGAGCTGGCGCTCAGACTCAGGGAGCTGCTGGGGCGACTTGGCCTGACCATCTACGTGAAGACCTCGGGCCGCACGGGCCTCCATCTCTATCTCCCGATCGTCAGAAAGTTCGATTACGACGCGGCGCGGAGCATCGCGGAAACGATCGGACGATACGTGCTCCAGCAATGGCCCAAGGAAGTGACGCTGGAGTGGACCGTGGTGCGGCGAACCGGCAAGATCTTCTTCGATTACAACCAGAACACCCGAGGAAAATCACTCGCGTCGATTCTCTGTCCCCGGCGGCACCCCCTGGGCACCGTCTCGATGCCAGTGCACTGGGAAGACCTGGAGGAGATTTATCCCACCGACTTCACGATTCGGACCGTACCGGACATTCTGGAGGACCGGGGCGACCCCTGGGCAAACATCCTCGAGTCCAAGCAGGATCTGTCCGAGCTGCTCGAGCAGCGGAGCGCCGGATGACCCGATCCCTCAGGCTCTTGGCCAGAAGCGCGCCGGGGGGGCTCCGCTATCGAGCCCAACCCTCGTGGATCCCTCCCATGCTCGCCACCCTCACCGACACCCTGCCGACAGTGGGCAAATGGGTCTACGAGCCCAAGCTCGATGGCGTGCGAGCCTTGATCTACGTCACCGGCGGGGTGGTGCGGATTTGGTCTCGTAACCGAAAGCCGCTCAATGCTGCCTACCCGGAGCTGGTGGAAGCCCTCGAGACCGCGGTCCGAGGGGACGCCGTGCTCGATGGTGAGATCGTAGCATTCGACGCCGAGCGCGGCGTGACCAGTTTCGCCCGGCTGCAGCAGCGGATGCAGCTCCGGGATCCGATCCGGGCACGCCGCAGCCAGGTGCCGATTCACCTGTATCTGTTCGATTGCCTGTTTTACGAGGGCGTTGATCTCACCGCACTGCCCCTCATCGATCGCAAGGCGGTTCTGAGAGACGTGGTGTGGTACGACGATCCGATCCGGTTCACGCCGCACCGCACTACTGGCTCGGCGGCAATGCTGCGTGAGGCGTGTGCTCAGGGTGCCGAGGGGATCATCGCCAAGCGGGCTGATTCGAGATACGTGAGCGCGCGGTCTACCGACTGGCTCAAGCTCAAGTGTGTCCGCCAACAGGAGTTCGTCATCGGCGGCTACACCAAGCCCCATGGCTCACGGGAACACCTCGGCGCGGTGCTGGTGGGGTACTACGACGGCAAGTTGCTCCGTTACGCCGGCAAGGTCGGCACCGGCTACGACCGAAGAACTCTCGAGCACCTCTACCAGCGATTGGTGCCACTGCATCGTCAGGCGTCGCCGTTCGCGGAGGGACCTGCCCCCGCTGGTGACATTCAGTGGGTCACTCCCAGACTGGTGGCACAGATCGGTTTTTCCGAATGGACCTCGGCCGGCCTGCTCCGGCACCCACGTTTCCTCGGCTTGCGGGACGACAAGGCTGCCCGGGAGGTCCGCCGGGAAGAGTGAGCCCTGTCGCAAGGCGCCCAGAAGCCCTCATTTCTCCATCCCCCACCGCGTTATCTGATCACGTAAGCTCTTAGCCTTCAGTAACCTAGCCAATGACATGCCGCTGCACGGATCTTGCCCGTGGCAGCCCGCGTTACCGCCCCCCACCAAACAGAGGGAATAACATGCGCGTCGTCCGCAGCCTGCTCTGGTCCGGGATGGCCTGCGTCACTCTGCTGGCTATCAGCGTCGTTCCGGCCCACGCTCAGGGGAAAGCCAAGCACAAGCACTACGTGGTATCGGGCGAGCGGGCAGTGAGCGTGACTCGTTCGGTTCTGATTCACCAGGGATACACCGTCGTGCGGGTCCAGCGGGTCGGGGCCACGCATGTGGTGTACTACCGGCGCGGCAACATGGGACGGGGAAAGGGTAAAGGTCCGGTCCAGCGTCTGGTGATCCGCACGGTGCGCGACCGGGTGGTCTTCGAAGAGACCGAGCCCTCGGTGCTGGTGGATATCGACGTCAAGCTGAAGCTCTAAGGTGTCACCCTTCCCCTCAAATCCGACCGGAGGCTCAATGCGTGGCAACGCGTGGGTAGCTGGCGTCCTGCTGGCGGGCGGCGTACTGCTGGCCGAAGCGCATCCGGTGCTGGCGCAGCGAGTCAGCATCACACCCAACATCGGGATTTACGTTCCGACGACGGAGTTGGTCAAAGCCGCGAGCGGCGAGGAATTCAAGCAGGAGATGAGCATAACGCTCGGTGGTCGGCTGGGGGTTGCCTTGAGTGATCGGCTGGGCTTCGAGTTCACCGGCGCCTATGCGCCGAGTGACTTGAAGGTCACCGCGAGCGGACTGGGCGACCAGAGCGAGGATGCCAACGTCTTCACCGGCAGCGGCCGCATCACCTATCACGTGATCCCTTCCACCAGCCCTGTGTCATTCCTCGTAACCGGCGGAGTGGGAGTGGTCAACCGGAGTGGTGCCTTCTACACCAATGTCGACAAGAAGACCGACATCGGCGGTACCCTGGGAGCTACGGCCGGTTTCCGCCTGGGCAGCCTGCTTCGGCTCCAGGTGAGCGCGGAGGATTACATCTATAAGCCCAAGGCTGAAATTCCAGGCTTTACCGGTCCGTCCGACGAGAAGAAGACTCAGAACGATATCCATCTCTCGTTCGGGGTCGGGATTCCGCTTCTAGGATTAGGCAACCTGGGCAAGTAAGAGAGCATCCCACAAGTAAATAGAAGGCGGCGCCTAAGTGGAGCCGCCTTCGGCTTTTACGGACGAGTCACGAGCTCGAGGTGACTTGGTTCACATCGGCGCACTCCTCAGGTTTACAGCGTGTGTGTCGGGCACGGGACGAAGGCTCCAGGGCCTGAAGGCTGTCCTGTGACCCACACAGCTTCTGTCAACGAGGAGTGGGTATGTCAATTCGAAAGCTGATGGCAACGATTCCCGGCCTAGTGGCGGCCGCGATAGTAGCGACAACGACCGCTACGCCCGCTGCCGCGCAAGGTGGAGTTGAGCTGACACCCTGGGCCGGCGTGTATGTACCGACCAGCAACTCCGTGAGCGCCCTCGGTTCCGACATAGACCGTGATGTCAGCATCGCCGGTGGTGCCCGACTCACCTTCTGGGGAAGCGGCATGCTCGGCTTTGAGGTAACCGGTGGCTACGCTCCCGCCAAGATCGGGGATGAGACGATCAACGAGACCGGCAACACCGATCTTCTGCTCGCCAGCGGCCGGTTGATGTTGGCCCTCTCCCCGGTAGATAACCCGGTGGGGTTCTATCTCGCCGGTGGCCCGGCATTGTTGGCGCGGGGCAGCAACCCGTTCGACGATGATCGGAGCAGCACCGACCTGGGTGGTGTAGTTGGTCTGGGCTTCCGTTTCGGTGGCGGGGATGATAATCGGGTAGGCTTCCGGGTAGATTTGGAGGACTACCTCTATAACGGCGACTTCGGTGGCGGCGACGATTTCCAGAACGACCTCGTGGCCTCACTGGGCGTCTCGATCGGGCTGGGCGGAAAAGCCAGCGACTAAACTGACATTCTGCTGATTCAAAAGAGTGCTGCCGCTCGATACCTGCGGCAGCATTCTTTTTTTTGGTGTAGACTGGAGTTTGTGCTGAGGAGCTCCGATGCCGGTCAGTCCGAGTTACCGCACCTACGTGCTCGAACAGCTACAGGGAACAGCGCCAACAGTAGCCAAGTCAATGTTCGGAGGCGTAGGTCTCTACCGCGAGGGTGTCTTCTTCGGTTTGATCGCCGACGACTGCCTCTACTTCAAAGTGGACAATTCCAATCGACCTGAGTTCGCAGCAGCCGGATCGGCAGCTTTCCGGCCATACGGAGAGAGCTCGTATACGATGCAATACTACGAGGTGCCGGCCCAGGTGTTGGACGACCGGGTATTGCTGGGCGAATGGGCTGCGAAAGCAGTGGCGGTGGCCCGTCAAAGCGCCACCGCCAAGAGAAAACACCGCAGAAAATAGTTATGAACGCCTGGTGCTCTTTCGGCTGCGGCTGCGGGAGCGGCTACGACTTCCACCCGATCGACTGCGGCTGGAGCCGACGCGGCTACGGCTGCGACTACTTCCTGTGGCCCGCCGACCGCCAGTTGATTTTCTGCGCCGGGTAGCAGCCGCTTTACGCGCGCTGCGCGAACGAGTCGCCTTCGACCGAGATGCCGCGGCTCGTCCCCCCTTCTTGCCACCCTTTCTGGAGGAGCTTCGGTTCGTCTTCTTTCCGCGCCCCGACCCACTCTTCTTTCCGCCTCCGGTTTCCTTGTTCACAGTAGCCCAGGCACGCCGTTCCGCCTCCCGACGAGAAACACCCCGCTTCTCATATCCCTCCTCGATATGCTCGGCCTGGCGCTTCTGCTTGCTCGTGTATGAGGACTTGTCGCCTCGTGGCATAATAGTGACCTCCAGTTGGTGTGCCGCGATGCCAATCGCCCGGTAGAACCGACCGCAAGTAACCGCCACATGCCCCTAGCTGCTGTGGGTTGGGTCACAGGGAATCACCAGTCACGAGTCGCGTGTCCCGAGTATAGTCAGGAGTCTGGAGTGGGCAGGTAGCCGATCCGCGAGGTCTGAGCATCGACTCGACGGCCTCGTAGACTGGCTGGGCAGCAGCTGCAATACGTGCCAGACTCCAGACTCAGGACTCGCGACTCGCAAAAAGGTGGGTGGAACGGGCCATTGGGCCCGTTCCCAGCGAGATGAAAAGAAGAAGGGGGGTAAGATGGGAGATTTCAGCGAAAGCGCTGGATTGAACGACTCGCCCGGCCATCAGAGCAGGGGACTCAGGGCTTGTTCGGACGTCTCGCAGTTCGCCGTCCAGCAACGCTCCCACTGTGGCCAAGTATAGAATCGAGCGAGGGGTCCGCTGTGCGTTGGATCACACCAGATCTTCGCTGAGACGCTTTGCCTTGAGCTCCCCCAGCGCGGCACGAAGGCGGCGAGCCCCCTGCGCTGTGGGATAACGGTCGATCAAGCGGCGCAGCTCGCCCATGGCGCGGCCCGGATCGTGGAGCCGATGCTCATAGAGGTCGACCAGCGCGAGGCCGATTCGCAAATCGTCTCGCGAGGAGAGCTGCGCCGAACGCAGGCTGTCCAGCTCGACCGCTGCCGTCTCCGGCTGACTCAACGGACCGGCGAGCAGCGCGGCCCGCCGCAGGGTGGCTTCGACCCGCTCAGGGCGATTTCGTGCCCGGTCTGCGTACGCCTCGGCTGCAGCCTGGTAGTGGCCCCGAGCAACCAGGGTTTCGATGGGCGAGTAGCCGTCACCGGCTCGCGTCAGCCCTGCGTTGGCCATCAAATGAAAGAAGCCATCGATAACGGGCTCCAGCACGCCGGAGGTGAACCCTACCACCAGCCCGTACACTGCCCACAACACGCCCACCAGCTTCAGCGCTCGGGGCTCGGCTCCAGTAAGGGCCAGAACGACT
>JAICPP010000315.1 GCA_025929805.1 Gemmatimonadales bacterium
ACTTTCACCGTTCACGAAACGACGATACTCCCAGGTTCCATCCAGGCCCACGTCGCCGGTGAAGCTCTCGATGAGGCCTTTAGGCTTTCCATAGACCGTGACCCGGTGGTTCAGGTTGGCGTGGACGATCCCGGGCCGGGAGATGAAACCGCTGCGAGCTCGGAAGTCTTCGTCAATGCCGGTTATGGAGTAGCGCAGGCCGAACGTGCGGCCATTTCTCGCAAAACGAGCCCCCCACAGCGGGGCCGTGTTTGTGTTACCCGCCGTCTTCGTGCGGCTGCCCGCGAGCTGAAGCTGGGTACTGTACACTCCGCCAAACACGAGCCGGGCATCGGCACCGGCCACGCGGTTGTAGTCGTCGCCGTCGATCTTGTCGGTATACACCAGGCCCAGGCGCGACTGCGACCCGATGTCGCGCTGCACGCGCAGCAGGTTGTAGATGGGATGGTCGTCGCCGGTGGCCGAGCCGACCTTGTCGTCCACTGCGGTGAGCAAGGCCAGGTCGGTTCCGAAGGCCTTGCCGGTGAGCTTCGCCGAGGCCACGGGCTGAATGATGCGCCGGGTGTAGATCAGCTGGTTCGGGGTGGTGAACTGTTCGATACCGTCGAGGAAAAATGGCCGCTTTTCCGAGAAGAAGATCTCCTGGCGTGGATCGAAGGCGAACTGCTGCGCGTCGGACTCGACCTGCGAAAAGTCGGGATTTGCGGTTCCGTTCAATGTGAGGTTGTTGGTGATTCCCCAGCGGACGGTGCCCCCGAGCTCCGGGTCGCCTCCCGCGTAGTCCCAGCCCCCGGCACTCCGTGCACCAGTGGTTCTCGATGTGAGCGAGGGCGTAAAGTCCAGGACCATGCCGCGCCGAAGGCCGGTCAGTCCGACCAGGCTGCCCGACTGCGACAGGAAGGAGGCGCTCGCCCGCTTCGCCGGCGCCCAGGAATCCTCGTGGCCGGAGTGCTGCACCTGGCGTACGACGTTGATGCCCCAGGTCTGTTCCTGCTTGGGCTGGAAGCGGAGGCTCTTGAACGGAATCCGGACCTCGACCTCGTACCCGTAGTCGGTCAGCCTGCCCTTGGACTCAAACACAAAATCAGGGCTCAGATCGGCCGTCTCCCGCTTCACCACTGCGTTGTTGAAGCCATTGCCGCTGGTGGCGCCGGTCTCGACCAGCGCGCCGTCGGACTGAACGCCGAAGGGATTCACCGCGAAGACGTTGGCCTGCCGGCCGTCATTGAAGGTGCTGAGCAGGATCTGTACGTGATCGTCCGAGGCAATCCGGTCTCGATCGGCCAGCGTGGCATGGACGGCGCCGTGCGCCTCGAAAGCGCGTATGCCGAATAGAATTCCGGTGGGCGAGTACCACACGAGAACCTCGGTCGAGTCGGCGGCCGGAATCCCGTCGATCGGGGAGAACTGCGAGAAACCGGTGAGAACCGCCGCCTGCCCCCAGACCTCCTCATCAAGCTTGCCGTCTATGACCGGCTCGCTTTCCACCCTCGGTATGCGAACGGAGAGCTTTCCTGCCCTCCCATCATAGGTGGTGGGTGGGTCGGTCCAGCCGGAATAGAGGATCAGGAGCAGGGTAAGGAGCATGGGCTTCTAAATGTTACGGTTCGGGTGGGTGTACAGTTTCGCACTGCCCCGTTTTAGCGGCAGAGGGTGCTCTCCTCCGCACGCCCCGTTCGCTCTGGTACGCCACCATCCCAAGTGAACCCACGGCTCACTGACGCGTGCTCCGGAGAGCACCCTCTGCGGCTTTCTGACTCTTCTCCGCACGACCTTCGCTCTGTACCCAGCCATCCCAGGTGAACCCACGGCTCACTGACGCGTGCTTCGGAATGCACCCGCCTCTGAAAGTGCCTTCTGCAGCAACCCCCGCCATTGGAGGGAGCTGTGGGCAAGGGATCCAACTGACCCTCTCGGCCCGCTTATATTCCGGGTGCGCCGGCCAAGATCCGCGGGCCGGCTAACGATGTTTTGGAGACCAACCGATGCTGCCCCGAACTCTGGCTTCCGTTGCGGTGGTGATTCTGGCGCTTAGCGCATCTGCCTCTGCCCAGACCGCCGCTCCCGAGCCTAAAGAACCAGTCTCTGACGGCCGAGCACTGTCCGAATGGATCGCCGACCTCAAAGGTGCGTCCCCCCAGACCCGGAACGCTGCGGCCTATGAAATAGCGGGCATGGGGCCCGACGCGGCCCCCGCCGTACCCGCGCTGATCGAGCTCTTGGACGATCCTATCCCGGCAGTCCGGTTTCCCGCCACTGTCGCACTGATGGAAATAGGTCCTGCTGCCAAGGCTGCGGTTCCCAAACTGGTGGCCATGATGGACGAGGAGATCAACGATGAGATCGCCGCATCCGCGCGGAGGGCGC
>JAICPP010000057.1 GCA_025929805.1 Gemmatimonadales bacterium
GGCTGGGCCAGCTACACCAACGGCTCAATCAGCTCAGCCAGCTGGCGAACACCGAGGCCCCGACCGACCGCGTGGGCCTGGGCTCCCGGGTCACCGTACTGGATCTGGAGACTCATGAGACTGATACCTATGTGGTCGTGCTGGCCGAAATGATGGACATCGACGCCGGCCATATCTCGATGGCCTCGCCGCTGGGCCGCGCGCTGGCCGGAGGCAGAGTCGGTGAGGAAGTGAGCCTGCGACTTCCCACCGCCAGCCGCCGGCTGCGTATCCTCGAGCTGATCACCGTGCACCAAGCGGACCGCAACGGAGGTAACGGGAAGAGCTGATGGAATTCCCCAAGAAGCAGCTGCTCGTGGTGGGCGACCGCGTCCTGATTACCCCGGAGGACGGAGACGAGCGCACCCGCGTGGGGTTGTACCTTCCCGCCACCGCCATCGATGCGCAACAGGTGCAGACCGGGCTGATCGTGGCCACGGGCCCTGGCACCCCGGTCGCCGATCTCAGCACCTTGGATGAAGAACCCTGGAAGATCGATGCGCGGGAGAACCGAAGCCGCGGTATGCAAGCCAAAGTCGGCGACCACGCGATATTTTTTCGCAAGGCGGCCGTCGAGATCACGTTCGAGGACAAGAGGTACCTCGTAGTGCCGCAGGCAGCGATTCTGGTGTTGGTGCGGGACGACCTGCCGATCTGAGAGTCGCCGGTCGCCAGTTGCCCGTCTCCAGTCACTGAACTGCTTCAGTAAGCTTGCCGAGATCCCGTAGCTGAGTCCCGATTACCATAGTGCCCTGTGACCGGAACCCGCTGAATCGCGACTGGGCGACTGGCGACTCATGTGCTACTTCCTTTATATAGCAAGCCCTCTGACGCTCAGTGAAATTCGCTCCATGCTGCCGGCGGGGTTGACGGCCGATCTGGCCCCGTCCTTCCATCGAACCGCTCTTCAAGCTTTACACCCGCCGGCAAAAACGGTGGCGCAACTTCTGATCGGCTCCTGCTCCTGTGACCTGGTCCGAGATCGGTTGAGCGATCCCATCGCCGACGAACGGGAGCTCCGGAGCCGTTACCGAAAGCAGAAGCTTTCCCGAAACGAGACCATCAAGGAGCTGGAGCGCCACCGCAGGGGAAGAACCGCCAGGCCCAGGAGCTCGAGTGAGTGGGCGGAGACCCTGTCCGGCTTCGTGGTAGAACATGCGCGGAATGCGGGACCAACCCTCTACTTGCTGGATTTCGGCCCGGGGTCGAATCGGGCCGGCACGTTATCGGATCCGATTCCCTGCTCCGCTCGGGAGATTGGCCGGACCGCTTCCTGGTTACAGGAGGGCAGGCCGGTGCTCGTCAGGTGACCGTCGTCCAGGCCCGCCATCGAGAAACCGTGACTGCTGCTCTCGGGAGGGGACCAGACACCAGGCACCGGTTCGAGTGAGGCCGTGCCGGTGGCGGGCAATCCAGTCATAGACTCGGTCGCGAACTGAAGCAGGCAGCAACCGACCCAACGTGGCCAGGCGCCAAGAGCCCCCCAGATAATTCGCAACCCGCAGCGCCGCTGCGGAGCGAACCAGAACCTGTTCCGGTCCTGCTCCAGACGGCTCCACCCACACCATGGAGTCCACCTCGTGCAGCTCTGGATGCCGGCTCCGCACCTCGGACCCCAGTGCCCCTTGCAGCGAGGCAAAGAACACGGAGTGTTGCCGCTCGTGTCGAAGAATGAACCGGACACTCGCTGCGCAAAAACCGCAGGTCCCATCGTAGAGTAGGAGGGGTCCGGGAAGTTCCAGCTGAGGCCTCATGAGCTCAATGTAGTCGTTAAGTTTCCAGCCAGGTTATTAATCGCTTCCGTAGCCACTTCAGCCACGTCTACAGTTCTTCCAAGAGGCCGTATGTCCAGCTCTCCTCGTTTTCGCCCGGCAGCCGGCTCGAGGCTCGCGCTCGCTGCACTTCTTCTCGCCGGTTGCGGGGGAAATGACACTGAAACCAAGACCGCCGATGAGACCGGAGCCGCCCAAGAGGAGGTCGCCCAGCCGGAGGCACAGGCTCCAGCTCAGCCCGGGGAACCAACGGGGAATTCAGTTACCGCTCCCCTCACTCGCGACGATATCGCTCGTTGGGAGAGGGGGATGGAAGGTGAGTTAAAGGCCGTCAACGAGGCGGCCGCCAAGTTGAAGTCCGCCAAGACCAGTGAGGACACACTCACGGCGATGATGGGGGTACAGGAGATGGCGACGGCCGAGGCGGGTGCCAAGGCCGGCGGGCTGGATCCAGAGCGGTACAAGTTTGTTCGGAGCAGCCTCTCCGCCGTGGTGGGGTACCTCACTCCGCAGTTGGGCGGGATCGATACCACCATGCTGAGTCAAGCGCAGCGGGATGAGCTGCGACAGGGAAATGAGGCGCAGATCCAACGAATGCAGCAGGAGGTACCAGCCGATGTCGTGGCCGCGCTCAAGCCACGAGCGGAGGAGTTGAGGAAGAAGGATCTGGAGCTGGTCGGCACCCGCCTCAAAGGCGCAGGCATGTAGTGAAAAGCCTTCGTCGGTGGCGCCCAGCCGCGCTCGGGCGAGCGCGGCCAGGACGACCACGGATTTTCAATCGCTCAAGACTTGACCAGCTCCACCCGACGGTTATTTGCGCGACCCTCGGGCTTGGTATTGTCACCCGCCGGTTTGGTGTCACCATATCCCTTGGCGGTCAGCTGGCCCTCGGCCACTCCATACTCCGTGGTCAGTGCCTGCTTTACCGCTTCGGCCCGCGCCTGGCTCAGCTTTAGGTTCGCGTCAGGCTTGCCGACGTTGTCAGTGTGACCCTGCACCTCGACCTTGAGCTCCGGGTGGGCCTTGAGGGTGGTGGCGATCTCTTTGAGTGTGGGGGTGGACTCGGGTTTGATATTCGACTTCCCCGTATCAAACAGGATGCCCTGGGTGGCCCACCGGCCTCTCTTGCTCAGCTCGTCGTAGATGCTCTTCTCGCTCTCCGCCACCCGAATGCGGGTAAGGTAGACGGCTTCCTTCTCGTCGTCGCGACCCTCCAGTCTCACATAGAGGGCCTTGTCCCGCTTGAACTTGGCATTGGGAACGTTGACGATCCGCTTTTCGTCTGCGTACAGCTTGAGCGCGCTTCCGTCGGCGAGGATCCGGAAGCTGACCGGCTTGCCCACGTACCGCTCCTTGTCTGCGTCTTTAGCCTGAATGCTCACCTGGGTTCCGCCGCCATATAGGTCGAAGCCGTTGTGCCCCCAGCCAACCTTGGTAAAGTCGTCGTTCCCGCCTGCCCGGTAGGCTCGCCCACCTTCTATCTCGAAGGTGTGCGCTGCTACGCCCTGGCTGTTGCGGTTGATCAGGTCCATTTCAATGGTGAACTTCTCGGGCAGGGCTTCCGGGAGGGGGATAATGAGATCGCTGCCACTTGAGGCCTTCAGCGCGCGCTGGCCTCCTTCGAACTCCACGATCTCCATTTGGCCAGTCTTGAACTCGAGTCGCTGAGGAAAGTTCCCTACCTCATCTTCGGTGAAGTCGGTAAAGAAGATAGTGCGCTGACCGGGCACGAAGTCGTAGTTGGCCCAGACCTTCTTGTCTGCAGGAATTGCTGCTGCGGTAGTACCAGGAGCGCTGTCGGTGGATGTACCAGTCGCACTGTCCGCAGCTGGCTTTGCTGCGGCCGTAGCCCCAGGTTCCGTGGGAGCGGCAGTCGCCCGAGCAGTGTCCTCCGGCGCGCCTCCGCTCAGAGCGGAATCGATCACTTTCCCTTCTTCTTCGGTTGCCTTCTGGATCGCCTTGTCTTCGGCCGTACGCTTGACGGCGTCCTTGAGCCGCTTGCCGAACTGTGCCTCGGCCGTGGTGACCGATAGAGTAGAAAGCTGAGCCGCCATACTCATGGCGATGAGCTTGGGCAACCAGGAACGAAGACTTCTACGTGACATGATGAGCCTCGAGGGTTTGGCAATGGCCTGCCCGTCCGGATCTCGGCGCCAGTGAGCCGAACCGGGCAGATTGAGAGTCGGACGCCTACAGGGATTGCGGCGGCGGACGGGCGCAGGATCCGCCTGGAAGAAAGAAGGGGCCAGACAAGAGCTCGGTATGGCGGTGATGTGGGCGCCGGAACGGCACGGCCCCCCTATGTTCAAGTGGTGTCCCTACTTTGTCAAGCGGGCTAATGCGTGATCGCACCTCTATGAGTCACACCAGTTTGCCTCCCGGGCAGCAGCTGGAGGGCATCTTCACCGGGTTCAGTGGCGTCCGCCTCTACTATCGCGCATGGCTTCCCTCCTCTGCCAGCCGGGCGGTGCTCGTCAACCTGCACGGCCTGGGCGATCACAGTGGGCTCTACCCCAACCTGGCGAGCTACTTCCCGCCTCGGGGAATTGCCTTGTACGCGTACGACATGCGCGGCAACGGCCGCTCGCCGGGTCAACGGGCCTACGTGAGAGAATGGGATGAGTACCGGGGCGACCTCGAGGCGTTCCTGGATCAGGTCCGACAGCGGGAGGGAGCCAATCCGATATTTCTGCTGGGCAACAGTCTTGGTGGACTGGTGGTGCTGGAGTATGCCCTGGTCCAGCCCCGTGGGATCTCCGGCGTTGTCGCGGCGGCTGCGCCGTTGGGGAAGCTCGGGGTTCCTCCGCTGCTGATGGCACTGGGCCGGGTGTTCTCCCGCGTGCTTCCCCGTTTTGCGATCCGGACGGGGATGGATCTCTCTGGGCTGGCACGGGATCCTGCGGTCGTGGAAGCCGTACTCGCCGATCCGTTTTTTCACCGGTGGGGAACCGCCCGGCTGTCCACCGAAGTCACCAAAGCGATCGAGCGGGTTCAGGCAGCGGCGCCGAAATTCCCCCTGCCACTTCTCATTCTGCACGGGTCCGAGGACCGTATGGTTCCTCCGGATGGCAGCAGGCAATTCTTTTCCCAGGTGCAGCATCCTGACCGGGAGTATCGGGAGTATCCCGGAGCTTACCACGGACTCTTCGCCGATGCTGGTTATGAGGCTGTTCTACGAGACGTGGAGCGGTGGATCGAGGCTCACCTTCCGGCAGGCGCAGGCCGCTGAGGTCTGGCTGCTGCAAAGGCCGGACGCTAGTATGAGATAGCGTTTCGAGGCCCATCATGCCGCACGCTTCTCCCCTCTCCCCTCCTTCACGCCAGCGCGCGTCCGCGCTCTTCCGGCGCGCCCTCCGGCTCAGGTGCCCCCAGTGCGGCGGCGAGCCGATCTTCGTCAGCTGGTCTCGCCTGGTACCGAACTGCCCGGTTTGCGGACTGGGACTGGAGCGGGGAGAGGATGGGTACTGGCTGGGAGCGTACTTCTTCAATCTGACTGCAATGGAGACCGTGTTCACCATCTGGTTTGTGGGATTCCTGTGGTGGACCTGGCCCGCACCGCCCTGGGAGCTCTTTCAGGCCAGCACACTCGTCCTCATGCTGGTAGTGCCGATTGCGTTCTTTCCCTACTCCAAGACACTGTTTCTGGCATTCGACCTCTGGGTGCGCCCCGCAAGCGAGGAGGATTTCGTGGTGCCGCACGAAGAGGCCCGCAATGTCCGACGGACCCGCAGCCGGTAGCCACATCCTTCTCCCCTGCCATCTCTTCCATCACCTTCTCCGGCGCCACATTCCGGGCGGGCTCTCCCGGCTTATGTCGCGATTCCCTGTAAGCGGAGCCGGGCAGAAGGTGTATGGGCGGGCTCACAACGGTTTGGACCGGTCAGAGACGGGCCCGCAACATGGGCAGGTATTCCATCCAGGGTCCGACCGCCGTCGTATACTGGCGCCCCATCACTCGGGCGATCTGGCCCAGGTGGCTCAGGTCATGAGCAACCCAAGTCGCCAGAAGTTGGCCCAGGGTCACTGGGCCGAGCTCGGGGTGAAGGCCCCGCCGCTCGAGATCCGCGGTTTGTAGTTGTAGCGACTCGAGCCGTGCCACATTGGCTCGGCGCAGCTGGGCGAATGTGG
The DNA here is from genome assembly GCA_025929805.1 of Gemmatimonadales bacterium. Classification (GTDB taxonomy): domain Bacteria; phylum Gemmatimonadota; class Gemmatimonadetes; order Gemmatimonadales; family GWC2-71-9; genus CAVVWJ01. The sequence continues at coordinate 5,940 of JAICPP010000057.1, forward strand.
CGAGCAGCTCGGAAAGTGATTTTCCTCGCGACTCGCGAAATTGGGCGAACCGGTCGAAAGGCGTGAACGGCACAGACTCTCCGTGTGCCAGCAGAAGCTCGAGCCGGGGGAGCCAGTCGGTGCGTTCACCATGAATGAGATGGCCAACTATGTCGAATGGGCTCCAAGTCTCGGGCCCTTCATTGGCAATAATCCACCATTCCGGTAGCTCGGACAGCCAGGCGTAAAGCACGCCCGGAGTGGCGCGGAGGATGGGAAGCGCGTCGTCAACGACGAATGCTCTATTCAACGCATGAGATGCCTGCTCTACCATATCACCCCGTACGGCCTCAGGAAGGTTGAAGTTTAAAGCTAGCCGGAATAGAAGTGAGGTGAGACGCTACTACTTGGAGGTGCTCCAGTGTCTGGATCGATTTCCTTACACTATCTACTGGCGGTCGTCCCAGGGTTCGCGCTTATAGCGTGCGGGCAGGCCACTAGCCGGCAATCGGAAACGGCGCCCGTGGTGTTCGAGGACCGTCTCGTCATTGAGGAGAGCGATGACAAGACCCCGCTCACCATTCCGCCAGCTCAGTTCCCACGGCTTGGTGAGTGTCGCCTCTGGAAGCAGGGTCGACCGGCAAAGGAACAGTCGCCTCCGGGAGACTGTGCCCAGATCGAGCCGACCGCACCGCCGGAGAGCTGGATTCTGTTCCGCCCCAAGCAGGACCCCCGGCTGGTACATGTTCGCGTGGTCGATCCGGATCAGGCCGGGAGGGTGATCCAAGTACGGGTGTATGACGCGGCCCGGGGGACGTATTTGGGCTCGAAGCAGCAGCGTACCAACCGATAGCTGCTGGGTCCCGGCTAGGCCCTTTCCTTCTTCCCACGGCATTTGCTTCCACTGTTCTTGACGCACCTGATCTTCGGGATATATTCGGTATAGGGAGCCGAAGAAAACCCGAAGATACTGGAGCGCTTGTGCCGCCACTCCAATACCGCCCCTTACCCCCCTCCGAGCGTAAGCTCCCCAAGCTCGAGCCCACCACCCGAATCATCGGGAAATGCCCGGAGTGTGCCGGTCCCCTGATTCCCTCTTCGGCATGCATCAGCTGCTTGCAATGTGGGTGGGGACAATGCGGGTGAAGGAGGCGGGGAAGCGGGTAAGTGGGGAGGCGGGACAGCAGGAAAGCCGCGAGGCTCCCCAGCTCGATTTACTTCCCCGCCTCCCCGCTTCCCCGCTTCCTGTCTTAGATCAGCGTGCTCGGGGCACCAAGTTCATCGAGCTCTCGGTGCGCTCGGTCCTCAACACGCCGGCTTCCACTCACATGGGATTTTGGTCGCTCAACCCATACGTCGGTTGCGAGTTCGGCTGCATGTATTGCTATGCCCGCGATACGCATCGGTGGGTGGTGGAACGGTCGGAACGGGGGAACGGGGAAACGGGGGAATCGCTTGTCGATCGTTCTCCCGTTCCCTCGTTCCCTCGTTCCTCCCTGCCGCCCGAGGAGGCCTTCGAGAAAGAGATCCTGGTCAAGTCCGATGTCGCCGGAGTGCTGGCCCGCACGCTCAACCCCGCCCGTCTGGCCGGCCATCCTTTGGTCATCGGCACGGCCACGGACCCTTATCAGCCGGCCGAGCGGCGATTCCGGCTCACTCGCCGGATTCTGGAGGTGCTGCGCTCTTATCATGGTCTTTCCATCGAGATCATCACCAAATCGCCGCTCGTCACCCGCGATCTCGATCTCTTGCAGGCCCTCTCGGAGCACAACGACGTCAACATCAACATCTCGCTGGCCACCGCTGATGCACGGCTGGCCCGCCGACTGGAGCTCCGCTCACCCGTACCGGCGGCGCGATTGCGGGCACTACGGCGGCTCACGGCGAGAGGCATTCATGCCGGGCTCCTCGTAGCACCCATTATTCCCGGTATTACCGATGACTGGGCCGGATTGGCTCGGCTCATGGAAGCAGCGAAGGAGGCTGGTGCCCGCTACGTGATCGGGTCGGCGCTCCGACTCGGGCCGGCAGCGCGGCACCGCTTCCTTCCTTTCCTCGAACGGGAGTTCCCCGAGCTGCACCAACGCTATCGTCGCCATTATGCCAGCAGCGACCTGACCAGCCGGAGCTATCAGGAGGCACTCACCCGGCGGCTCAATGCGCTGCGTCAGGCATACGGCTTTGCGGGAGACGAAGCGAGCAGCAGGCGGCAGCGGCGGCTCGAGGACCCGGTGCGCAATGCCAGTACCACTCATTCAGTCGAGCAAGCGGTCCTGCTGTGAGCTAAGTCCCAGGATTTTTTCACCACAGAGAACACAGAGGGCTCCTATGGTTCACTGTTCACTGTTCACCGTTCACGCACTTTGAAACCATGCGTTCAGTCCTGTTCGTCGACCCGCCCGCCTTCTGCACCACCCTGGAAGGCATGGTGGCGCCCGCGCTGAGATCGCGGCCTCTGGCAATCGCTCCTCCTGCTCAGGATCGAGCGACCATACTCGCGCTCTCCGGCGAGGCTCGACTGGCGGGCCTGATACCCGGCATGCCGGTACGAAAGGCGCAGCGGGTTTGTCCCGATCTCATCGTCTTGCCGCCCAACCCGCAGCTCTATGCCCGAGCCTCGCGCGCGCTGCACGACATCCTGCGAGCGTTCGCACCGTCCATCGAGCCAAAGGGATACGGACATGCCTTTCTGGACCTCACCGGCACCGGCCGGCTTTTTGGTCCCCCGCAGGATGTCGCAGACCGCATCCAGAAAGAGGCCCGGGAGCGGCTCCGGCTTCCGCTATCGGTCGGGATTGCCACGAACAAGCTGGTGAGCCAGGCGGCCATCAAGGCAGACCGGCGGATGGGCGGTCAGCCGGACCATGAATCGCTGCTCTATGTCCCCTCTGGGAACGAGCAGGACTTTTTGGCGCCTCAACCGCTCGAGGTATTACCCGAGCTGGATCCCGGTATCCGGGACCGGCTGGATGATTATCAGCTCGAGCTCATCGGCGAGGTTGCGGCCATTTCCGAGAGCGCTCTCTGTGCGGTCTTTGGGCGTCAAGGCCGGATCCTCCGCGCTCGGGCCCGGGGCATCGATCCCCGGCCGGTGCTTTCACCGGAACAACAATGCGAGTTTCGCGTGACCCATACCTTCGCCAGTGACACCAACGATCTCGGTGTTCTCCATCCAATGCTTCGCCTGATGAGCGAACGCCTGGGGCGTCGGCTTCGGCGGCGTGGGCTCATTGCCGCCGGGCTCCGGCTCGAGGCCACGTATGCCGATTACACCACCGTGAGCCGTGCGGTGGCGCTGGGTGCGGCCATATTGGATGCGGAGCTCTGGGAAGCAGCCCGGCGGGCGTTGTCGCTGGCCAACACCAAGCGTCTCGCGATCCGTTCCCTGACGCTCGCCCTGGACCGGCTGGGGGAGCCCGAAGCACAGCTGGAGTTATGGGGCGGTACGGCGGTACAGCTTGCCCTGAGCGCAGCGAAGGGGCGGCATGGCGGCACGGCGCTTCAGTCTGCCCTCGACCGTATTCACTCACGCTACGGTACACGAGCAATAATGCGGGGCATGCTCACGGCTCACCGTTCACAGCCCATCACTGACGAAGAATCTACCGCCGTACCGCCCTGCCGCCGGTGTTTACCACACCACCACGATTTTGCCGAAGGTCGCGTTCCCTTCGAGGACCCGATGGGCATCGGCCAGCTGAGTCATGGGATAAGTTCGCTCCAGTACCGGCCGGAGTGCGGCGGCCTGGCCAAAGCGCGGCTCGAAGAGCGGCAGCATGCGCGCTCCGAATTCACGCACCAGTGGAATTCGCTCATCCAGGCCTCGAGTGCGCATGACTGTGCCAATGATCTCCAACCGCTTCCGGAGGATCGGGCCCAGATCGGCGTCCGACTGGCTGCCGGCCAGAAATCCCAGCAGGATCAGACGGCCCCGGGATCCGAGGATGGCCAAATTGTCGGCAAAGGCCGGCCCACCCAAGACATCGAGCACTACATCGACCGGCTCACCCACCGCGTCTCGAAACGGTGTTCTGCTGGTGTCGATGCCCACATCCAGTCCATACACCAGCGCCCGAGCCAGCTTGTCCCCGCTGCGCGAGGTGCCCAGTACCGTGGCGCCGAGCTGCTTGGCAATCTGGGCGGCTGCAGTGCCCAGCCCGCTTCCCACCGCGTGGATCAGCACCCGCTCCCGGGCTTGAACGCGGCCGCGAATCACCAACGCGTCGTACGCGGTCAGAAATACCTCGGGGATGGCAGCTGCTTCGGCATACGACAGGCCCCCCGGAATCGGGAGCACCTCGTCCTGATGCACTACCACCAGCTCGGCCTGGGCGCCGCCCCCAACCAGTCCCATGACCCGGTCACCTACTCGCCATTGCGTCACCCCCGGACGCACCGCCTCGACTTCTCCGGCGTACTCGAGTCCCGGAATGTTTGCCGGCCAGCCCGAGGGCGCCGCGTAGAGGCCTCGTCGTTGGATCAGATCGGCCCGGTTCACTCCTGCCGCGTGCACTTTCACCCGGATGTGCTCCGGCCGGACCTCGGGCTTGGGCACTTCGCCGATGGTGATGACCTCGGGGCCGCCCGCTCCCTCATAGATCACGGCATGCATAGAGCTCACCTCACTTCATTTCACCACAGAGGACACAGAGGTAACGACTACAACATTAAGCTCCCAAGCTGTACATGATTAGATCGAAACTACGAGATAGACCGTTCCCTCTGTGCCTCTGTGGTAAAGATTTGAGGAGCCGGAATGGGCGAGACCTATTGCGATGCCGCACCGGGCCATGAATGGCACGGTCCTTATCACGAGCATGAATACGGCTTCCCGCTGGAGGACGATGCCGCGCTTTTTGAGCGGCTGGTCCTGGAGATCAACCAGGCTGGTCTGTCCTGGCTCACCATACTCAAGAAGCGGGAGGCCTTCCGCCGTGCGTACGATGGGTTCGTGCCCGAGGTGGTCGCCGCCTATGGTAAGGTCGACCGCACGCGATTGCTGGCGGATCCCGGAATCGTTCGTAACCGACTGAAGGTCGACGCGGCCATTGCCAATGCCGGACGGATTCTGGAACTACGGAAGACTCATGGCTCCTTCGCCGGTTGGCTCGCTTCCCACCATCCCAGGAGTAAGGATGAATGGACCCGGCTGTTCAAGAGCACCTTTCGATTTACCGGTGGTGAGATCGTGAACGAGTTCCTGATGAGCATCGGCTATTTACCAGGCGCTCACGTGCCGAGCTGCCCAGTGTACCGGCGGATCGTCGCGCGCCGGCCTCCCTGGTCGCGGTAGCATGCGGGCTGCTTTGATCAGTGGCCCTGAGGGAGTCCTCGGCATGGACGATGTCGGTCGAGGCGGGCTGCCGGTCGTCCTGGTGCATTCACTTGCCGGAAGCTCCGCCCATTGGTCCGGGACGCTCGAGCGATTGCGCCCCACCCGGCGGGTGATCGCGCTGGATCTTCGGGGACATGGACGCTCCGAGCCGCCGAAGAATGGCGACTACTCGATGGCGGGAATGGCTGGGGATGTCGAGACCGTGGTGGACATGCTGGATATTCGAAAGTTCATCCTGGTGGGTCATAGCATGGGTGGCGGAGTGGCATTGACCTATGCGGGCGATCATCCGGATCGGATTGCCGGGCTCCTGCTGCTGGACCCGATCGGTGACGGCAGCCAAATCCCAGCTGATGAAGCAAAGACCTTTCTCGAGGCTCTGGACACAAACTACGAGAGCACGATTCAGGAGTACTGGAGACAGATCGCGGGGCCCGACAGCACGGTAAGGGAACGACTGCTGTCGGATCTGCGGGCAACGCCGAGAGAAGCCGTGGTGCGCGTGCTCCATGAGGTCATGCGATTCGATCCTGGCCCTGCACTGGCACGCTATCGCGGGCCAATCCTGTCGGTCGTCACCCCCTCCAACGACGCATCGTTCAGCTTACATCGGCTGAGAAACGGGTTTCCCTACCATATCGTGCAGGGCACCGGCCACTGGATTCAGCTCGACAAGCCGGAAGAGTTCAATCGTCTACTCGACAACTTTCTGGAGGCAACCGTGAATCGTAAACGTGAACGATAAACAGGAGGGTCGCTCCGGCATCGCGTTCCGTTCACTGTTCACTGTTCACGTTTATGTACGTCCACCTCCACGTCCACTCCCATTTTTCATTCGGACTCGGCGTCTCCAGCCCGGATGCGCTCGCCGAAGCAGCTGCCCGGCGGGGCTTTCGGGCGCTGGCGTGCACCGACACCAACGGAGTCTATGGCGCCATCGATTTCCAACGCGCCTGTGCATCCGTGGGAGTCCGTCCGATACTCGGCGCCCACCTGGTGGCTGATGGCCATGAAACGGTCGCACTGGCTGTCGATGAGCGAGGCTGGGGAGCGCTCTGTCGCGCAATCACACGAATCCACTGGCAGGATCGATCCAGCGTAGCCCGGGTAGGTGGGCCGGGGGAGGAGGGCGCGCAAGGGGTAGAGCGGCTGGGTTGTCAGGCGCGACCCGACGGAACCGGCAGACTCACCCGGGCGGAGCGGCACGAAAAGGCTCTGGAGGCATTGGCAACCGACCGCGTAGGTTTAATCTTGATTTCCCGCGACATCGACTTCCTTGCAGAGCTGCTGTGGCTCAGCGGCCCGGACAACCTTTACGCGGAGCTGCGACCCGGCAGAGGACGCCATGCCGTCCTGGCTGCCGCTCGGCGACTCGGCATACCTGTCGTAGCGACCAATGGAGTAGTCGCCGCGCATGGGGAGGAGTGGAGCCGTCATCGGCTGCTCCGGGCCATCGCGCTCAACACCACGTTGTCAGCCCTTCCCGCCAACGAGGTATGGCCGCCGCAGGCCTGGCTCTGTGACGGCGCCGACCTCGCCCGCCACTTTCCCGATTGTTCCGAAGCCGTACGTGCAGCCGGCGAGATCGCTGAACGGTGTACCTACACCATTCCGATCGGGCAGCGCACGGTTCCTCCCCGCGTTGCCGAAACGGCGGGAGACTTCGACCAGCTACGGCAGCTGACGCTGGAAGGGGCCCGCTGGCGCTACTCGGTCATGACTTCCGAGCTGCAGGAACGGCTGGACCTGGAGCTCGGCGTCATCGCGAAGAAGGGATTTGCCGATTACTTCCTGGTGGTGCGGGACATCGTCCAGCATGGACCCACCCATTGTGGCCGAGGGTCGGTGGCCAACTCGGTGGTGAGCTACTGTCTCGGCATCACTCACGTGGACCCGATCAGCTCCAAACTGGTGTTCGAGCGCTTCCTCAACCTGGAGCGTCGTGATCCACCCGACATCGATCTCGACTTTCCCTGGGATGAGCGGGACCAGGTGTTGGAGTACGTCTTCCGGCAGTATCCCCGGCTGCACTCCGCCATGGTGGCCAACCATAACTGTTTTCAGCCGCGGGGCGCCCTGCGTGAGGTTGCCAAGGTGCATGGAAGACCTGCCGCAGAGATTCGGGAAGTGACCCGCCGCATTCCGTTCTTCGAGGATGGCCAACGCCGGCTGCCGGAACTGGTGGCTACTCACCCGAACTTTCAGGGTCTGAACCTGGCAGGTCAGTGGCAGGAGCTCGCCCGTACCGCCGAGGAGCTGGTTGGAATTCCGCGTCACTTATCAGTGCATGCCGGGGGCGTAGTCATCACGCCGACTCCCCTGACTGACTACGTACCGGTGGAGCGCGCCGCGAAGACACTGAACTGCAGCCCCGATCTGCCAGTCCCGGTTATTCAGTTCGAGAAGGATGGAACCGAGGACGCGGGACTGGTGAAGATCGATTTGCTCGGCAACCGCTCGCTCGCCGTGATCCGAGATGCGATCGAGGCGGTCCATGGTCACACCAATCACCGCATCGACTACACCTCGTCCACTGCCAGCGACGACGTGGGAGCCAAGGCGCTGTTTCGGACCGGACAGACGATGGGGGTCTTTTATACCGAATCTCCGGCATCCCGGCTTCTGTGCGCCAAGAGCCAGGCAGATACTTTTGAGCTGCTGGTCCTCAATACCAGCATGATCCGGCCTGCCTCGAACAAGTACATCCAGCTCTATCTGGAGCGGCTGCGCAACCACGCGCCGTACGAGCCGCTCGATCCCTCGCTGCAGGACACCCTGGCTGATTCGTTTGGAATCATGGTATACCAGGAAGATGTGGTGAATGTCTGCACCACGTTTGCCGGGATGTCCCCCGCCACCGGAGACGGTCTTCGCAAGGCGCTATCCAAGAAACGTCCGGCCAAGCACCTCGGGGCCTATGCCGAAGAGTTTTTCAATGGTGCAACGCAACTGGGTCGTGATCCCGATGCGGCGAAGCGAGTATGGGACATGATCATGTCCTTTGCCGGATATAGCTTCTGCAAGGGACATTCGTGCTCATACATCCAGATCGCGCAACACTCCTGCGCGCTCCGAGCCAATCATCCGGCAGAGTTCATGGCTGCGGTGTTGTCGAATGGCGGAGGTTACTACCAGCCTTTTGCCTACGTGGCGGAAGCCATGCGCATGGGGCTCCAGGTGCTTCCACCCGACATCAATGCCAGCGATTTCCGCTGCATCGGCCGGGGGCGGGAGATCCGGATCGGCCTCCAGTTCGTCAAGGGACTGTCGTCCGATGCGGTGGAGCGGGTGTTCGCTGCTCGACAGGCGGAACGCCCCTTCACCAGTATCTTCGATCTTCGTGCACGCACCGGGATCACGCCTTCCGACCTGCGTATCCTCATCAAGGTCGGCGCGCTCGACTCCATCGCGCAGGGATGGACCCGGCCAATGATGCTGTGGTTAGTAGACTCGGCGGGGAAGCAAGAAAGCTGGGAAGCGGGGAAGCAAGAGCACACCAGCGTTGATCAAGGAGTCGACTTCCCCGCCTCCCCGCTTCCCCGCTTCCCTGTTGACTGGTTCGACGATCTCCCCCCCGCAGTCCCGGTGCTGAAGGAGTATTCTGCGGAACGCCGGCGGCGGGAGGAATACGCCACATTGGGATTTCTCACC
>JAICPP010000344.1 GCA_025929805.1 Gemmatimonadales bacterium
CCGACTTCTCCCGCCGGCTCCTTGCGCTGGTAGACACCGGCAAGGTCGATCGGCTGGTACTGGATCTGCGGCTCAATCGGGGAGGCAACGGTATGCTCAACCGGCCACTCCTGGTGAGTCTGATCAAGGCGCGCAAACTCGAGGGCCCGGGCCGGCTATTCGTACTTGTGGGCCGGAGCACGTTCTCCGCCGCACAGTTCATGGACAACGACCTGGAACGCTATACCGATGCAGTGTTCGTGGGCGAGCCCACGGGCGGTAAGTCGAATTCCTATGGAGATTCCAGGAAAATTACCCTGCCGCACAGTGGAATCACGGTGAGGGTCTCGGTGTATTGGTGGCAGGAAGAGCCCTGGGACACGCGCCAGTGGAAGGCACCCGACATAGCGGCAGAGCTGACTTCGGCCGAATACCGGGCCAACGTGGATCCCGGCCTGAGCGCAGTGCTCGGCTACCGGCCCGAGGACCCGATCGTCGAGCGCATGGCGGAGGCTCTGGCTCGAGGCAGCATTCCGGAGGCGCTGCGCCGCTACCGGAGATACATGGCCGACCCGAGGCATGCCTACGCCGATGAGGAAGCGGAGCTCAACCAGCTCGGCTACCGCCTTCTCGGTGAGCGACGATATGACCAGGCCATCGCCATACTCGAGCTGAATGCCTCCGAGCACCCAGAATCGGCCAACGTCTACGATTCATTGGGTGAGGCGTACCATAAGGCCGGCCGCTCTGATCTCGCGGCTCGCAACTACCGCAAGGCCCTGCAACTCGACCCGTCCAACGCCAACGCCAGGAGCATGCTGGAGCAACTCCGGCGGTGAGCGTCAAGCGGGCAGGCGGGTCTCCCGGGCGCTTCTGCGGATGGAAAGGCCTACTGCCGCGGCGAGGGTTACCACGATGATCGCGAGCGACAGCGAGGTGGGGATGTGGACCCAGGCGCTCACCGTCATCTTCAGGCCAACGAAGACCAGGATGAAGGCAACCCCCGGCTTCAGGTACACGAACTTGTCCAGCATGCCGGCCAGAACGAAGAACATGGCGCGCAGGCCCAGGATGGCAAAGATGTTCGAGCTGTACACCAGGAACGGGTCGCGGGTGATGGCAAAGATGGCCGGGATACTGTCGATGGCGAAGACCAGGTCGGACCACTCAACCACCAGGACGACGAGCAGCAAGGGGGTGGCGAGCAGCCGCCCGTCCGTGGTGCGAGTGAAGAACCTGGTTCCATCATACGCCTTGTCGATCGGCAGCAGGCGCCGCGCCAACCGCACGACCGGATTCCGCTCCAGGTCTACGATGTCCTCGTCCTTCTGGGTGAACATCCTGAAGCCGGTGACGACCAGAATCCCACCGAAGACGTACACGATCCAGTTGAACCGCTGCAGCAGGAGCGCGCCGAGCGCAATCATGATCAAACGCATGATGATTGCGCCCAGGATGCCCCACTTCAGAACCTTCGGTTGTGCCTCGGCTTTGACGCCAAAGTAGGAGAAGATCAGCAGGAAGACGAACAGGTTGTCGACGCTGAGGGAGAGCTCGATCAGATAGCCGGTGTAATACTCCAGCGCCGCCTGGGTCCCCTCCTGCCACAGCACGAAGAGGCCGAACAGCAGGGCGATTGTGACCAGCCCGCCGCTCCAGCTGATCGCCTCCTTGAAGCTGAGGACGTGGGATCGGCGGTTGAGGATGCCCAGGTCCAGA
>JAICPP010000001.1 GCA_025929805.1 Gemmatimonadales bacterium
ATTCGACCGGGATCACCGTGGCGCCCAACAGCTGCATGCGGTACACGTTCAGCCGCTGCCGCTCCATGTCTTCCGCCCCCATGTACACCACGCACTCGAGGTTGAAGCGAGCGCAGACGGTGGCGGTGGCAACTCCGTGCTGGCCAGCACCCGTTTCGGCGATGATCCGGCGTTTCCCCATTCGTGCGGCCAGGAGAGCCTGGCCCACCGTATTGTTGATCTTGTGGGCCCCGGTATGGTTGAGGTCTTCCCGCTTGAGCACCACACGGGCACCAACACTTTGGCCAAACCGCGGCGCTTCCGTGAGAGGGGATGGTCGGCCCACGAACTCGCTCAGCAGTTGCTCGAGCTCGGCCCAAAAGGCGGGATCGGAGCGAGCGGCATCGTAGACTGCGGTCAGCTCGTCCAGCGCGGCGACGAGAGTCTCCGGCACATATCGACCACCGTAAGGACCAAATCGGCCGGACACCACCTGCTCAGGTGCTTGGGCTATGAGCAAAGACGGCCTCCACAAAACGCAGAATCTTGTTGTGGTCCTTGACGCCAGGCCCGCGTTCGACACCTGAGCTCACGTCCACGATGTCGGGTCGGACGTAGGCCAGGGCCTCGGCGACGGTATCGGGGGTGAGCCCACCGGCGAGGGCCATTGGGTGGCCCGCCAGGCGCCCTCGGGCCTCCCGCGCGACCGCGAGCTCGAGGGGTACTCCGGTCCCGCCGGGGGCTCCAGCGATCTTCGGCTCGACCAACACCGCATGGGACTCGGGGACGGCGGGAGCCAACGCGTCCAGATCGGACGGCGCCGCGATTCGCACGACCCGCCAGACCAGGAGTCCGGCGGCGCGTAGCCGCTCCGCATCCGATTGCGTGTAGGGGCCATGCAGCTGCGCCCCCCTAAGCCCCGCTAAGTCAGTGGTCTGGAGGATCGCGTCGACCGATTGTTCCGCGAACACCCCCAGAACTGGAACACCGCCGCCAGCAGCGGCTATTTCGCGGGCATGGTGCTGAGTGACCGTTCTGGGTCCCCCAGCAAAAACGACGCCCAGATAGGAGGCACCGGCCTCCGCGGCCTTGATCGCGTCGTCGGTACGCATCAGGCCACAGATCTTGACCTTAGCGGGCATGGCGCTGGACCGTGGAAAGCTCGCGCAAGAGCACCCCGGGCGATGTGGCCGATGAGAGCGCGGTTCCGATCAGAACTGCGTCCGCACCGGCCTGTGCCGCCTCGAGTACGTCGCTTTGCCCGAGAAGCCCACTTTCCGCCACAGCGACTCGGTCATTCGGAATTTGGGCGATCAGCCTCCAGGCGGTCCCCGTGTCGACTCTGAAGGTGTCGAGATCCCGGCTGTTGACGCCGATCAACTCCGCGCCGGCTTCAAGGGCAGAGTCGAGCTCTCTGGCTGTGTGTACTTCAACCAGCGCATCGAGGCCCAGCTCGGCGGCGTATCGAATCAGCGTGGCGAGCTGTGGCCGCCCCAACGCGCGCACGATAAGGAGTACGGCTGCGGCGCCTGCAGCCCGGGCCTCGAGAATCTGGACTTCATCCAGGATGAAGTCCTTGCGAAGCACCGGCAGGGCACATTGCTCGGCCGCGGCCTTGAGGTCTCGCAGCGAGCCTCCGAAATAGGGACCATCGGTGAGAACCGAAATAGCAGACGCTCCGCTTGCGGCGTAGAGCGCGGCCCGTTCCCCCGGATCCAGTTCTTCGCAAATCGATCCTAGCGAAGGGGAGCGCCGCTTAATCTCCGCGATCACGGCGACGCTGCTTCTTCGGAGCGCTGCCCGGAATGAAGGTCGCGCCACCCGGCTGGACCGGATGTCCCGCTCCAGAGTGGCCCGGCGGCCCTGGAGGACCGGCAGAGTCTGGCGGGTAGAGGCGAGAATGTCCTCGAGCCGAACTGGCATCTTGCCCTTCGGCCGGTCTTCGGGTAGCTTCATTCGGGCTCTATTCGGTCGTCACGTCGATCTAGGAGGAGATCCGGATGCCGCTGACCAAGCGCCAGAGTGAAATCCTGAGCTACCTGCAAACCCACATCCATGGGCAGGGGTATGCACCCAGCTTTGAAGAGATTGCCGAGCAGTTCGGCTTTCAGTCTCTGGCCACCGTCCACGAGCACCTCACCAACCTCGAGCGCAAAGGCTACATTCGGCGCTCCTATAACGAGAGCCGGTCAATCGAGGTCTTGCCTCCCCGGGGCACTTCGGCCGCCAGCGAGATCCCCCTGCTGGGCAAAGTTGCGGCCGGAACCCCGATCGAGTCATTGATGCATGAAGAGACCATCGCAGTGCCCGACCAGATGCTTCCCCGCCGCGGCCCCAACTACGCGCTCAAAGTTCAGGGCACGTCGATGATCGACGAGCACATCGTCGACGGAGACATCGTCGTGGTGCATGGCAAGCAGACCGCCGAGAACGGCGAGATGGTCATCGCTCTGGTCAACGGCAGCGAAGCCACCGTCAAGAAATTCTACCGCGAGCCGGGCGGCTGGATTCGACTCCAGCCTGCTAATGCCACCATGCAGCCCATGCGCTTTCAGGAGCGTGACGTGCTGATCCAGGGGGTGGTGGTCGGCGTCATTCGCAAGTATTGAGAACGTAAAGGGTAAAGAGTAAACGGTGAACCGGTCTCTCGGAGAAGGTCGGTTTACTGTTAACCGTTAACTGTTCACGCTTTTTCGAGCTGGTGCCGCAGCCCTCACCCGAGTCAACACTGCTGCGGACAGCCCCGAGTTCAGTGACTCTTGCGCCCGTTCCACTGCTTCCTTGAACGACCATCCATTTCCCGAGACGTAGAGAGCAGCGGCGGCGTTGAGCAACGCGGCGCAGCGGATGGCGGCGTTGCCCTGCCCCGTCAATAACTCTTCGATCATTGCCGCATTCTGAGCCGGCTCACCACCCGCAAGTCCGTCCAGGTCGTCGCATTCCAAACCATAGTGAGCCGGGTTGAGCTCCCAGGTCCGGGCGTGGCCTTCGGCTACTTCCCACACGTAAGTACATCCTGCCGGACTGACCTCATCCATGCCCACGGCAGCGTGGAGCACCAGCGCATGCCGGGCACCGAGTCCCCTGAGCGCCTGGGCTACGAGCGGAGCGCGGGTGGCGTCGGATACTCCAATGACTTGACGGGTCACGCCGGCGGGGTTCACCAAGGGGCCGAGCAAGTTCATGATCGTGGCTACACCCAGTTCCTTCCGCACTGCGGCAAGGTGCCGCATGGCGGGGTGATAGTGAGGGGCAAACAGAAAAACAAAGCCGCAGGATTGCAGGATAGGAGCAGCGGCCTCCGGCCCTATGCCGACATCGACGCCCAGGGCCTCAAGCACGTCGGCCGACCCGCACATCGAGGTGTAGCTCCGGTTCCCATGCTTCGCCACCGGTACGCCCGCTCCAGCCACAATGAAGGCCGCGGCAGTCGACAGATTGACCGTGCCCACCCGACCCCCACCGGTGCCACAGGTGTCGACCAGAGCATCGGGAGAGTGGGCCGCCAGGCGAACCATGGCAGAGCGCAGCGCCTGTGCGGCCCCAGCGATTTCCTCCGGAGTCTCCCCTCTTGCCCGCAACCCCATGAGCAGAGCACCAGCCTGAGCGGTCGTGGCGGCGCCGCGCATGATGACGTCAAAAGCGGCCGCGGCTTCCGCCTGGCTGAGGGGCCTGCCCTGCGCGATCTGGAGTAGCGCTGACCGGAGTTCCGCGTCTTCCATTCTGAGCAGCCGAGAGGTATGCCAACAGGGGTGACGGTAGGCTCAAAATTGTACCCGGCGAGGGCGCCTTTTGTCAATTCTGACAAGCAGTTGCGCCGCTTGCTCGGGGTGTGGTGCCGGGCTAGATTCCGCCGGTGAGCCGGACCTTCCTCGCCACGCTACACTATGACGGCACCGGCTTTGTGGGGTGGCAACGTCAGGCGGCTGGCCGCTCGGTACAATCCGAGTTCGAGCGGGTTCTTCACCGCATCTTTGGTCATAGAACTGTCGCCCATGCCGCGGGCCGGACCGATGCGGGCGTCCATGCGGTGGGCCAGGCTGTCAGCTTCAGCGCCCCGGCAAGCTGGACGTTCCACACCCTTCGTCGTGCCCTCAACGCGCTCCTTCCTCGCGACTGCTGGGTCGAGTCCGTGCATCCGATGCAACCCGGTTTCCATGCCCGGAAATCCGCTCTGACACGCCGCTATCGTTACGACATCGGGCTGGACGACGCGGCGGCCTCCCCCTTTCGCCGCGGCTTCGAATGGGCGCTTGGCCGCCCACTCGACCTGGATGTGCTTCGAGCCTCGGCTCACCTGCTTGGCGGGGAACACGACTTCCGCGCCTTTGCAGCCAAGGGTGACAAGCCGCATTACCGTTGCCGCCTCTCTCTGGCCGAATGGAGAGCCCGGCCAGAGGGGCGCGGAGTGAGCTTCCACGTGGAGGCCGATCGTTTTCTTCACCACATGGTCCGCATGTTGGTCGGCACCATGGTGGAGGTAGGACTGGGCCGGCGCCCGGTGGAGGATATCTGGACCCTGCTTCAGCGCACGGACAACGCGGCCACCAGCCCGCCGGCGCCGGCACACGGGCTCTATCTCGTGGCGGTCACCTACCCTCCGGACCTTTTCGACCGATCAGTGGGAGATACGCGTGCGACTGCCGCGCTGGGATAACTTCGTATGCCTGGGGCTCCTGCTCGGGGGGCTCGGCTGCCGGGATGCACCGGAGCCACGGCTAAGCGTTGCTTCCGCCGGTGCTCAGGCTCCGGCCCGGGTCGCCCAGGTCCAGACTGCTATCGACGCCTCGCGTCGGACCGCGCTGGTGGCGGCTGCCGATCGGGTCTCCCCCGCGGTAGTCTCCATCAACGTGAGCTCCCGCCAGCGGGTGACCCCGCGCTCGCCCTGGGACTTCTTCTTCGTTCCCGAGGGAGCCCGATTGGTCCAGGGATATGGGACCGGATTCATCGTCCGCTCCAATGGGATCATTATCACCAACCAGCATGTCGTCGCGAACGCCGAGCGGGTAGTGGTGACCCTTCGTGACGGGAGTGACTTGAACGCGACGGTGCTGGGGGAGGACCCAATCACCGATATAGCGGTGCTGCGGGTCAAGAAGGAGAGTTTGCCGACCGTGACCCTGGGCCGCAGCACCGACCTCATGATCGGAGAATGGGTGGTCGCCCTGGGAAATCCTTACGCCTACCTCCTGGGCAATGCGGAGCCCACCGTTACCGTTGGCGTGGTGAGCGCCACGGAACGGAACATACTCCCGGGCGGTGACCAGACGGGATTGTACCTCGACATGATCCAAACCGACGCCGCCATCAATCCGGGCAACTCCGGCGGGCCGCTCACCAACGCGCTGGGTGAGGTGGTCGGGGTCAACTCGTCCATCTTCAGCAGCAGCGGCGGATCCGTCGGGCTCGGTTTTGCCATACCCATCGAGCGCGCCGTTCGGGTGGCGGACGAGATCATCAAGAACGGCACTGTGAGACGTGCCTGGGTTGGTCTCGAGGTCGAGGGAGCACGAGCGATGCGCGACTGGAAGAGCCAGGGCGGCGTGGTTCTCTCCAACGTGGCGCCCGGAGGTCCGGCTGCCAAGGCGGGACTCCGCCCGGGCGATGTCCTGCTCGAAGCGAACGGCCGCCAGCTGCGGAACTATCTCGACTGGGAGGCGGTAAAACTGGATCTCCACGTGGGCGACGCCGTGGAGATGGTTGTGCGGGCCGGCAACACCACCGCACGCCGGCGGGTGGTCACCGGAGATCTGCCGACCGTCACTGCCGAGAAAATCACGGTTCTCGAGGATCTCCAACTGATCAACGTGACGCCTGCCATTCAGGCAGAGCGCGGTATCCGGAGCGAGCGTGGCGCGCTGATATTCCGCATCTCACCTGAGGTAAGTCGCGCCACCGGGTTGCAGCCGGGCGATGTTATTCTGGCTATCAACCGCTCTCCGGTGCGCAACGCTTCGGAGGTCGCCAATCTCCTGAACGTGCGACCAGGACAGGTCATCCGCATCTACGTCGAGCGCGAAGGTCAAATCACCTTCACGGATCTGGTGTTCCGATGAGCGATGACCGCTGGCGGTCCCCGCTGGGAACCCGGTACTCGTCGCCGGCCATGCAGACACTCTGGGGTGAGCCCCGCCGCATCAGCCTTTGGCGCCGGCTGTGGCTGGCTCTCGCCGAAGCCGAGCGGGAGCTGGGGCTCGATATACCCGAGCGGGCCTTGACCGAGATGCGGGCACACCTGGATGACGCCGATCTCGCGGCTGCCGCTCGCTATGAGCGGCGCTTCCGGCACGACGTGATGGCACACATTTACGCCTTTGCCGACCAGGCACCGGCAGCTCGGGCCTATCTCCATCTGGGCGCCACGAGTGCATTCGTCACCGACAACGCCGACCTCGTGATCATGCGGGATGCGCTGCGGCTTCTCCTGGGCCGCCTGATCGCAGTCCTGGCGGCACTGGAACGCTTCGCTACCCGGTACGCTCAGCTCCCCTGTCTGGCATATACCCATTATCAGCCGGCGCAGCTCACCACCGTGGGCAAGCGGGCGGCGCTCTGGATGCAGGACTTCGCGTTGGATGTCGAAGCGGTCGCTCACCGGGTCGGGATCATGCGGCTGCGGGGCTGTAAAGGCACCACCGGCACTCAAGCCTCGTTTCTCGAACTCTTCGGCGGCGACCACGAGAAGGTTCGGGAGCTCGATCGACGCGTGGCGGCCAAGCTCGGCTTTCAGGAGACCTTCCCTGTCACCGGGCAGACTTACACTCGGAAGGTCGACAGCGGTGTCATGGATACCCTCAGCGGCATAGCCCAGTCCGCTTCCAAGCTGGCAGGCGACCTACGCCTGCTTCAGCACGAGGATGAGCTGCTCGAGCCATTCGAGTCGGAACAGGTGGGCTCCAGCGCCATGGCGTACAAACGCAACCCCATGCGTGCCGAGCGCATCAGCGGGCTCGCCCGCTATGTGATCTCATTGCCCGCCAATACAGCCAACACCGCCGCGAGCCAGTGGCTCGAGCGGAGTCTCGACGACAGCGCTAACCGCCGGCTCACGCTGCCGGAGGGCTTTCTTGCGACCGACGCGATTCTGGTGCTTGCCACCAACATTGCCGCAGGACTGGAGGTGCGGGAGGATGTGATCCGCCGACACGTAGCGGATCAGATGCCGTTCATGGCAACCGAACGCTGGTTGATGCTGGGAGTTGCCGCGGGCGGCGACCGCCAGGCGCTGCATGAGGTGATCCGGCGCCACAGCCTGGCCGTGGCCGATGCCGTGAGCCGGGGAGAATCCAACGAGCTCCTCACCCGGTTGGCAAGCGACCCTGGATTCCGCGGCGTACCCCTGGCCAGACTGCAAGCAGAGCTGGATCCGGTCAACTACACCGGACGCGCGGCCCAGCAGGTATCGGAGTTCATCGAGGAGTACCTGCGGCCGCTGCTTCACCGTGCCCTGCCGTTGGCGGCGGAGGCAGAAGCCGCGGAGGTCGTGGTTTGAAGCAGACGGCCACACTGGTCCAGAGTCAGCTGCCGCTGCCGTTGCTGCGCCGGGGCAAGGTACGGGAAGTCTATGAGGTAGATGCGGAGCATCTCCTGCTGGTGGCCAGCGACCGCGTGAGTGCGTTCGACGTCGTCATGCGGGAGCCGATTCCCCGGAAAGGCGCGGTATTGACCCAGATCAGCGCCTTTTGGTTCGAGCGGCTCGCCGACGTGTTCCCCTCCCACTACATCACTGCGCGCACCGCGGACATTCTCGAGCGGATACCGGGTCTTCAGGGAATGGAGGGAGAAATCGCGGGCCGCACGATGCTGGTGCGGCGCGCGCCCCCGGTACCCTTCGAGTGTGTGGTTCGGGGGTACCTGTCGGGATCCGCCTGGGGGGAGTACCGAGCCCAGGGAACTCTGGCGGGTGAGCCGCTGCCGGCTGGCCTGGTCGAAAGCCAGCAACTGGATCCGCCGCTCTTCTCCCCCGCCACCAAAGCGGAAGTGGGTCACGACGTGAACGTGACGTTCGCTGCCATGGCCGAGGCGCTCGGCAGAGAGCTCGTCGACCAGCTGAGGGACGCGAGCTTCGCAGTCTATCAGGCGGGGCGCGATCACGCCCTTCGCCGGGGGATCATCATTGCCGATACCAAATTCGAATTTGGAATCGACGCTCAAGGTGGCCTGCGACTCATCGACGAGCTTCTCACGCCGGACTCCTCCCGCTTCTGGCCGGCAGACCGTTACGCGCCGGGCCATGCACAACCGAGCTTCGATAAGCAGCCGTTGCGTGACTATCTCGCATCACTCAAGGCCGCGAGCCAGTGGAACGGCGAGGCACCACCTCCCTCGCTGCCGCGGGAGGTGGTAGACGCCACGAGTCAGCGCTACCTCGAGGCCTATCGACTCCTTACGGGGCAGAAGCTGAGCGAGGAGTTGTGATTCGGACCGCCCCGGAGGGCCGCTGGTTCATCGTCGGGGCTTGGCTTCTTGCGCTGGGGCTGTGGCTCGCTGTGTTTCGTTTCGCCACGCCGGGCTGGTGGCTCGCTGCGGTCCTCGGGACGGCGTTGGCCATCTGGGTGGTTGCTTTTTTCCGCGACCCGGAACGGACGGGGCAGCGGGGTGACCGGCTGATTCTGGCACCCGCCGATGGGAAGGTGGTCAGCATCGTCGAGGCCGATGAGCCGGCCTTCTTTCAGGGTCGCGCGTTGCGTATCTCCATCTTCATGAATGTCTTCAACTGTCACGTCAACCGATATCCAACCGACGGCACGGTGAGCTACCGCCACTACAATGCCGGTAAGTTCGGACACGCTGCTTCCGAAAAGTCCAGCCTGGATAACGAGCAGTCCTCGGTGGGCCTGGTGACGCAGTACGGCAAGGTGCTCATCCGCCAGATCGCCGGGCTGATAGCGCGGAGGATCGTAACCGACCACGAAGTCGGCACCCGAGTGCAGCAAGGACAACGGTTGGGCATGATCCGTTTTGGATCCCGGGTAGACCTCTTTCTGCCGACCGGCACGCGCGTGCTGGTCAAGACTGGAGACAATACGCTGGTAGGAGTAACTGTGGTGGCCGAATGGAGCTGAGACAACGTCGAGAGGGCCTCCGGCGCCCTTCTATTCGACAGGTCGTGGTCGTCATGCCGAGCACGTTCACGCTGGGAAACCTGTTTTTCGGGTTCTGGGCCATCGTGTCGGCTTTCAACGGCAACTTCCGGTGGGCCGGCTGGTTCATCGTCTTCGCCGGCATCCTCGACATGCTGGACGGGCGAGTTGCCCGCCTGTCGGGAACCGGCACGCGGTTCGGCGCCGAGCTTGACTCGCTGGTAGACGTGATCTCGTTCGGGGTGGCTCCTGCCCTCTTGATGTACTTCCTCGACTTTTCGAACGCCGGCCGATTTGCCTGGATTCTCTGCTATATCTACGTCGTCGCGGTTGCGCTGCGGCTGGCTCGATTCAACGTCCTCTCAGCCGGAAAGCCCTCGACTGGGTGGTTCACCGGCATGCCGTCGCCTTCCGCAGGGATGACCCTGGCGGTCTATTACCCGTTCAGCCAAACCGAGTGGTATCGTGCATCGCTGGCCTACCTGGACTTGCAGCATGAAGGTCTCGTCGTGCTCATGCTCCTTCTGGCGGTTCTCATGGTCAGCAATGTCAAATACCCCAAGTTCCCACCCATTGGTGTCCGCAGCGTCCGGGGGATCTTTGGCCTGGTGGTGCACCTGGTGATCCTGCTCGGCGGAATCCTCGTACCTGAGTATTTTTTGTTTCCGTTGGGACTGCTCTACATGAGCTACGGGCTGGTCCGGGCGACAGTGCTTGGTTTGATGGAAAGACCGGAGCCGGTCACGGTCGTGGACGAGCGATTGGCCGACGGGCACGATCCCACGCTGCCGCCTCCGCTCTCGCACGAACGACGCAGCCGCTGGGGAGACCGACGACAGGAGCCGGAGCAATGACCTTTCGAGTGCACGTGCGAGTCATGCCGAGGACCGGGCTGCTCGACCCTCAGGGCCAGGCGGTAGAGCACGCTCTGGCTGCTCTGGGGTTCGAGGAGGCCGGAGCAGTGCGGGTTGGGCGCGCCATCGAGCTCGACGTGGATGCCGGCTCCAAAGACGAGGCGGAGGCCCGCGCGCGGCTGATGTGCGACAAGCTGCTGGCCAACCCCGTCACCGAGGACTATCTCCTCGACGTGGAGGAGGACTGATGCCCCGGGTCGCCGTGGTGCGTTTTCCGGGCAGTAACTGCGACTTCGACACCTTACGGGCGGCCGAACGGTACGGCAGCCAGGCGTACTTCGTGTGGCACCGGGACACCGACCTTCGCGGCGCCGACGTCGTGATCCTGCCGGGAGGTTTCAGCTACGGCGACTACCTGCGCTCCGGCGCGATCGCACGCTTCAGCCCGATCATGCAGGCGGTGCAGCGCCACGCGGCAGAGGGCGGGCCGCTGCTGGGAATCTGCAATGGCTTCCAGATTCTCTGCGAGGCGCATCTACTCCCGGGAGCGTTGCTCCGAAATGCGGGGCTCACATTCGTATCCAAGCCGGTGGACGTGACCGTGGAACAAACCGACACTGCCTTTACCTGCGATTACGAGCCCGGAGCGCGGCTGCGGCTTCCGGTGGCTCACGGCGAGGGTCGCTACGTAGCGTCGCCCGACACGCTGCGGATGCTCGAGGCCGAAGGAAGAGTGGTGCTTCGTTATGTGGCGGCCACCGAGCGCTCCCCGTTTCAACCCAACCCCAACGGGTCGGCCAACCACATCGCGGGAATCTGCAACCCAGCCGGCAACATCGTGGGCGTCATGCCGCATCCGGAACGCGCGGCCGATCGTCTACTCGGCCTGACCGGTGGGTCTGGGTTCTTCACCTCCCCGGTCTCGTCGCACCAGGACAGCTCTAATGCGAGGGTCTCCAGCAATGAAGTCGGATAAGCCCAGTCGTAACGAGGACGAGTACTTCGCCCGCGAGGACGCGGAACTGCTTCGCAAACAGCGGGAACGAGCTCAGGCGGCCGCGCTCGAGGCCGAGCGCAAGAGCCACTACATGAAGTGTCCCAAGGATGGACACGATCTCGCCAGCAGCCAGTATCATGGCGTTCAGATCGAGACCTGCCCTCACTGCGGTGGCATGTGGCTCGACGCCGGGGAGCTGGATGCGGTATCTCACGAAGAGCATTCCAACGTGCTGACCCGCGTGCTCTCCGACGCGCTCTCCACGTTCCGGCGCTCGTCGCGAGGCCGCCGCGAAGACAAGCCGGTGCATGAGCCCGGCAACCCGCTCGGCTGAGGAAGCTGCATTGACCTTTTCCGGCGTCGCGAGCGCAGCCACCGAGACGATCACTGTCCCAGGAGAGCGCCCGGTCACCCCCGAGGTAGTGCGGGAGCACAACCTCAACGAGCTGGAGTACAGCCGGATAATCGGAATGCTGGGCAGGACGCCGACGTTCACCGAGCTTGGGGTCTTCTCGGCGCTGTGGTCGGAGCATTGCTCCTACAAACACTCCCGGCCGGTGCTCAAGACCTTCCCTACCGCCGGCCCTCAGGTGCTTCAGGGGCCAGGAGAAAATGCCGGCGTTCTCCGTCTCCCCGATGGCTGGGCGGTGGCATTCAAGATCGAATCCCATAATCACCCCTCCGCGGTGGAGCCATACCAGGGAGCGGCAACCGGTGTGGGCGGTATTCTACGGGATGTCTTCACCATGGGTGCCCGCCCGGTGGCGGTACTGAACAGTCTCCGATTTGGCCCGCTCGATCATCCGCCCCGAAACCGCTATCTCTTCGCCGGTGTCGTTCGTGGCATAGGGGATTACGCGAACTGCGTAGGTGTGCCTACCCTGGGAGGTGAGGTGAATTTTGCCCCCAGCTATACCGGCAATCCGCTGGTCAATGCCATGTGTGTCGGACTGCTGCGGGAGCGCGACCTCATGCGGGCCGCGGCCCAAGGTGTCGGCAATGTGCTGCTCGTAGTGGGCGCGCGCACGGGGCGGGATGGAATCCACGGCGCCAGCTTCGCCTCGGAGGAACTTTCCGAGCAGAGCGAGAGCCGGCGACCTCAGGTTCAGGTAGGCGATCCCTTCACCGAAAAGCTGCTGCTGGAGGCGAGTCTCGAGCTGATCACCTCGCGGCTCATCGTGGCAATCCAGGACATGGGAGCTGCCGGACTAACCAGCTCATCGGCGGAGATGGCCGCGCGCGGCGGTGTGGGCGTGGAGATCGATACTGGCCTGGTGCCTACCCGGGAAGAGGGGATGACTCCTTACGAAATCCTCCTTTCCGAGTCCCAGGAGCGAATGTTGGTCGTCGCCCAGCCTTCCATGGTGCCTCAGATCCAGCAAGTCTGCGCCAAGTGGGAGCTCACCGCCACGCCGATCGGTCGGGTTACCGACGATGGAATGTTCCGGGTGAGTCATCATGGGCAGACCGCCGTCAGCATTCCGGGCCGCCGCCTGATCGAGGATTGTCCCACCTACTTCCCTGAGGCCGAAGAGGGGGAAGCAGCCCGGCTCCGGCGTTCGCAGATCGAACCCGGTGAACCCGTGGTCGACCTGGAGGGGGCACTGGAGTTGCTGCTCGACAACCCGAACATTGCGAGCAAGCGTTGGGTCTATGAGCAGTACGACTCCACGGTCCAGGCCTCTACGGTGCTCCCACCCGGCTCCGATGCAGGCGTCATTCGGGTGCCAGGGAGCGATTTCGGCCTGGCCATGACGGTGGATTGCAACGCCAGGCTGGTGGCACTCGACCCCTATGAAGGGGGAAAGGCCGCAGTAGCCGAAGCCGCACGGAACGTCGCCGCGGCGGGAGCCAGGCCGCTCGGCATCACCAACTGTCTCAATTTCGGCAGCCCCGAGAAACCGGAGATCTTCTTCCAGTTTAGGGAGGCCTGCCGCGGCATCAGCGACGCCTGCCGCGCCTTCGGAACTCCGGTCACCGGCGGCAACGTGTCGTTCTACAACGAGAGCCCTGCCGGAGCCATCGATCCCACGCCCACCATTGGCATGATCGGACTTCTCACCAACGTCGAAAACCGGACCGGGAGCTTCTTCGACGTACCCCAGGACGAGGTCTTCGTCCTGGGCCTCACGAGCGGCATCCTCGGAGGCTCATCCTATTGGGCCGAGGTCTGCGATTTCGTGGGGGGAGATCCTCCCGCCGTCGATCTGGACGCGGAGCTCCGGCTCCAGCGCTTCCTGGTTGCCGCCGCCGAAAACAAGCTCCTCCGCTCCGCACACGACTGCTCTGAAGGCGGTCTGGCGGTAACCCTGGCCGAGGCGGTCATCGGCGGTCCCTACGTTCCCGGCAGCCTGGGCGCCAGTCTCGACCTGACCGGATACGCGCCGGATGTACCCGTGGACGGCCTTCTGTTCGGCGAGGACGGCGCGCGTGCGGTGGTGTCCTGCTCCCAGGCCGCCGCCCGCCCGCTCATTGCGCTGGCCGACGAGCACGGCGTCCCGATCTTCCGGGCGGGCCTAGTGGTCAGTGCGGGAACCCTGGAACTGCGGGTGGGAGCTCAATTGTTCTCCTGGAGCACCGAGGCATTGCGGCGGATCTACTTCGAGGCGATCCCCCGTCGGATGCAGCACCCCGACGTCGATCGCGCGGCGGGAGAATAGCATGTGTGGCATCATCGGCGTTTCGGCACTCCCTGACGCGGCCCGGCTGGCCTATCTGGGTCTCTATGCCCTCCAGCATCGGGGCCAGGAGAGCGCGGGCATGGTGGTAATCGACCAGCACGGGACTGCGCGCTCCCACCGGGGAATGGGTCTGGTCTCAGAGAACTTCGATGACGAGATCCTGGCCGGACTTCCGGGCGACGTAGCCGTTGGCCACACCCGATACTCGACTACCGGCAGCACCGTCCTGGCCAACGCCCAGCCCTGCAACGTGAATACGCGGTGCGGGCCGCTGGCGATCGCGCATAATGGGAACCTCATCAACGCCGACGCCCTCAAGCGGGACCTGGTGGAGCGCGGGGCCATCTTCACCAGCTCGAGCGATACCGAGGTTCTGGTGCACCTGATCGCCCGCTCCGAGGCCGACACGGTGGACGAGCAGATCCGGGAAGCCCTGGAACAGGTCGATGGCGCGTATAGTCTGGTCATCACCGTGGGGCGGACCATGTACGCCGTGGTCGACAGCCGCGGATTTCGTCCGCTCGTCATCGGCCGGATGGGCCACGGAATCGTGGTCGCCTCCGAGTCCTGCGCCCTGGACCTCATCGGGGCGTCGTTCCATTGCGAGCTGCGACCGGGCGATTTCGTCCGAATCGACAACGGACAGGTTACCCACCTGCCCCGTTTGGCGCCCAGGCCGGTGACCCGCTGCGTGTTCGAGCTGGTGTACTTTGCGCGGCCCGACAGCATGGTGTTCGGTGAGTCAGTGGACCGAGTGAGACGAGAGTTGGGACGCCAGCTGGCCCGGGAGCAGCCTGCGCCGGGAGGTGATGTCGTTTTCAGCGTTCCTGACAGCTCCAACGCCATGGCCCTGGGGTTTGCCGAGGAGTCCGGCATCAAGCTGGAGTATGGTCTCATCCGCAACCATTACGTCGGCCGAACTTTCATCAACCCGACCCAGGCGCTCCGGACTGCCAAGGTCAAGATCAAGTTCAACCCGGTGCGAGAGGTCATCCACGGGAAGTCGGTCGTGGTGGTGGACGACAGCCTGGTGCGGGGGAACACCAGCAAGGAACTGGTGCAGATGATCCGGGCCGCGGGCGCCCGAGAGGTGCACCTCCGGTTGGGCTCCCCGCCCATTACCGGTCCCTGCTACTATGGAATCGACACTCCGAGTCGCGAGGAGCTCATTGCCGCAACTCATTCCATTGAAGAGATCCGGCAGTTCCTCGGGGTGGACACCCTGGGATACTTGTCACTTAACGGCATGCTCCACGCCGCCGGAAAGGACACCGGATTCTGTCATGCCTGCTTCTCCGGTAAGTATCCCACACCCACCCCCAACGACCCGGTGCGTCTTCGACATGCGACACCGCTGATTGCCACCCCCGCATGAGCGGCCCGTACACCCAGCCGCTGGTCTACTCCTTCGGTCAGGGCCGTGCCGACGGTACGGCAGCAATGAAGGATGTTCTCGGCGGGAAGGGTGCGGGTCTCGCCGAGATGACGACGATCGGCATTCCGGTTCCGCCCGGCTTTACCATCGCCAGCAACATCTGCATCCACTATCTCGAGAACGGTCAATTCCCCAAGCGTCTCCAGACGCAGGTGGAGAACGCCCTTCAGCGGCTGGAGGCCGCCACCGGCAAGCATCTGGGTGATGGTGACAACCCGTTACTGGTCTCGGTCCGCTCCGGTGCCGCTGTGTCCATGCCGGGAATGATGGAGACCATCCTCAATCTCGGGTTGAACGATGTAACGGTCGAAGGCCTGACTCGGCAGAGCGGCAATCCTCGCTTTGCCTGGGATTCCTACCGCCGGTTCGTGCAGATGTACGGCAGCGTCGTGTTCGACCTTCCCAAACAGCCGTTCGAGCAGATCCTCGAAGAGCACAAGCATCAATGCCGGATCGAGCGGGACATCGATCTTCCGGTGGAGGAGATGCAGGCCATTGTCCGCCGGTTCAAGGATCGTGTGCGGGCGGAAACGGCCCGCGAGTTCCCGGCGGAGCCGCTCGATCAGCTGTGGGGGGCCATAGCCGCGGTCTTCGAGAGCTGGAACACTCGTAGGGCCATCGATTATCGAAAGCTGCACGACATTCCGGACACCATGGGCACCGCCGTCAACATTGTCGCCATGGTCTTCGGCAATCTGGGCGAGGACTCCGGAACCGGCGTTGCCTTCAGCCGAGATCCGTCGACCGGCGAGCAGCGGCTGTACGGTGAGTTTCTGATAAATGCTCAGGGAGAGGACGTGGTCTCGGGGAGCCGGACACCCCTGCCGATCGACAAACTGAAGGAGCAGCTGCCGCATTCGTATCAGGAACTGGAGCGGGTAGCGCGAACGCTGGAGCGGCACTTTCGGGACGTGCAGGACATGGAGTTCACCATCGAGCGGGGCAACCTGTACATGTTACAGACCCGGCGGGGGCAACGCTCCGGTCACGCGGCCGTCCAGATCGCCTGCGACATGGTGGACGAAGAATTGATCACTGAGCAGGAAGCCGTTGCCCGTATTCCCCCGAACGATCTGAATCAGCTGCTCCATCCCACGATCGACCCGAATAGCCGCCTGGACCTGCTCACGACCGGACTTCCGGCCTCCCCGGGCGCGGCCTGCGGCACCGTGGTGTTTGACGCGGACGAGGCCGAGCGACTGGGACGGGCCGGCCAGTCCGTCATACTGGTGCGCCGGGAGACCTCGCCGGAGGACTTCCATGGGATGGTGACGGCCAAGGCCATCCTCACCGCTCGGGGAGGGATGACCTCGCACGCTGCAGTAGTTGCCCGGGGGATGGGAAAACCGTGCGTAGCCGGCGCTCAGGCCCTTCAGGTGGATGAGAAATCTAATCGCTTCTCCGTGAATGGCCGGAGCATCGCGGAGGGCGAGTGGATCACGGTGGACGGCAGCAGCGGAAAGGTGTTCGCCGGCCAGGCCGCGCTCATCGCGCCGGAGCTCAGCGGGAACTTCAGCCGGCTGATGAAATGGGCCGACCGCATCATGCAGCTCAGGGTGCGGGTCAATGCCGACACTCCCGCCGACGCCCATCGGGGCCGCGACTTCGGCGCCGAGGGTATCGGGCTCTGCCGGACCGAGCACATGTTCTTCGACGGCGATCGACTGGTAGTGATGCGAGAAATGATCGTGGCGCAGGATGCCGCCGGCAGGCAGCAGGCATTGGCCAAGCTACTGCCCATGCAACGGGGCGACTTCGAAGCGATCTTTCGCGCGATGGAGGGTTACCCCGTCACCATTCGACTGCTCGACCCCCCGCTCCACGAATTCCTACCGAAAGAGCAACCCGAGATCGAGGCTCTCGCACGGGAGCTCAAGATGGAGCTGCAGGCGCTCGAGCGGATCGTCGAGGGCTTGCATGAGGTGAATCCCATGCTCGGCTTGAGAGGCTGCCGGCTGGGCATCATCTATCCCGAGATTACCGCCATGCAGGTGCGCGCCATCTTCGAGGCCGCCTGCACGGTGGCGCTTCGCAAGGGCCGAGTCATGCCCGAGGTCATGATTCCACTCACGGCTACCGTGGTGGAATTCCGCAAGCAAGCGCTGATCGTGCGGCAGGTGGCCGAAGAAGTCTTTCAGGAGCGTCAAATCACGGTCCCCTATCTACTCGGCACCATGATCGAGCTCCCCCGCGCCGCGCTGACGGCGGACGAGCTTGCACGAGAAGCGCAGTTCTTCTCCTTCGGAACCAACGATCTTACCCAGACCACGTGGGGCCTCTCCCGGGACGATGCCGGACGGTTCTTGCCCTTCTACCTGGAGAACGGCGTCATCGAGGACGATCCCTTCCAGGTTTTGGATCTAGCCGGGGTCGGCAAGTTGATCAGCATGGCGTGTGACCTGGGCCGCAAGACCCGGCCTGATCTCAAGCTCGGCATTTGTGGGGAGCACGGCGGCGATCCATCCGCCGTAGCCTTCTGTGACCGGCTGGGAATGAACTACGTGTCCTGTTCGCCGTTCCGGGTCCCCATCGCCCGCCTCGCCGCGGCACAGGCCGCCCTTGCCGCACGGGGCACCATGGATCGAACTCGCGCGACCGTGTGAGCCCTCCGCCTCGGCGGCTATGCTCTCGCGAAGATCTCCAGCATGGAATGTCCGTAGGGATTGAACTCGGAGCGGGGCCCGGCAAAGCTGCGGTCACTCATCTCGACTTCGCCGATGCCGGTGGTGATGAACGCGCGCCATCCCGGAACTTCGCCCCTATGGCTGCCGCCCGCGGTCTGGTAGCCAAGAAGGATCGGCTCACCTGCCTCATGAAGACCTAGCAAGTAGGGCTCCACAGTACGGCGGTAGCCCTGATAAATGAACTCCACCACCCGATGATCCAGAATCGCCCGCACCAGTCGCTCGCCATTGGTGAGCTCCTGCAGACCGCGATCCTGCGTAGTAGTTTGTTGCTCCGGCATCGTGCACCTCGCGGTTCTAAGTCCCTCAAGGTAGTCGGCCTGCCACACGACTTGCCACGGCCGGTCGTCCGACTCTTTATTCCTGCCTCGTGACTTTGAGAAACTCTCCATCAGCGTGCAGGAAGACGTCATGACTCAAGCCGCGGTGGGCATCGTCATGGGCAGCGACTCCGATTGGGAGGTGATGCAGCACGCGGCCCGGCGGCTGCTCGAGCTCGGGATACAGCACGAAGCTCGAGTCGTATCGGCTCACCGCACGCCGGACCTGCTGTACCGATATGCCGAGGACGCGGCCGGCCGCGGACTTCGTTGCATCATCGCCGGGGCGGGCGGTGCGGCTCATCTCCCCGGTATGCTGGCTGCCAAGACAACTCTCCCCGTGCTCGGCGTACCCATTCCCACCAAACATCTCCAGGGTCTCGACTCGCTTCTTTCGATCGTTCAAATGCCGGCGGGCATTCCGGTCGCGACATTCGCCATTGGTAGTGCTGGTGCCGGCAACGCTGGCCTCTATGCCGCCGCTATTCTGGCGCTTCAAGATGCCGATCTGGCCGAACGACTCGAGGACTTCCGCCGGGCTCAGGAGCGCCGGGTACTCGATCTGAGACTACCGGAGCTCTCGTGATCCTTCCGGGCGCCGCGGTGGGCGTCCTGGGAGGTGGGCAGCTGGGTCGAATGTTTGCCTTGCAGGCCCACACCATGGGCTACCGGGTCGTGGTGCTCGATCCTGATCCGCATAGCCCCGCCGGTGCCGTGGCGGACCGCCATCTCCAGGCCCCCTACGATGACGAATCCGCTCTGGCCGAGCTCTCGCGCAGCTGCGCGGCGATCACGACCGAATTCGAGAACGTGCCCGCGGTGGCCCTCCAGCGACTCTCGCGCGCCTCCATCGTTCGTCCTCCCATCCACGCAGTAGCTACGACGCAGGATCGGATTGCCGAAAAGACGTACCTGCAAAGTGAGGGCTTTGCCACCACGGCGTTCCGGTCGATTCAGAGCAGGAGGGATTTGGCAACCGCCGTCTCCGAGATTCCCTTCCCAGCCATCCTCAAGACCAGCCGCCTGGGATACGACGGCAAGGGTCAGGCGGTGGTCACAAACGAGTCGGATGCGGTTGTCGCGTTCGAGCGTTTCGGCCAGGTTCCTTGTGTACTGGAAGAGCGGGTGCTGCTGGACCGCGAGCTGTCGGTCATCGTGGCGCGAGGAGCCGATGGTGAGATCGCCACCTTCCCGGTGTCGGAGAATCGACACCGGGACGGGATTCTGGAAACTTCGCTCGTGCCCGCGCGTATTTCCGCGCAGCTAGCCCAGCAGGCGCGAGAGCTGGCGGTGGCGCTGGCCGGCGCCATGAGGTATGTCGGGGTGCTCGGAATCGAGCTGTTCGTGACCCGAGGTGAGCAGCTGCTGGTGAACGAAATGGCGCCGCGCCCCCACAACAGTGGACACTACACCATGGATGCGTGCTCTGCCGACCAGTTTGAACAACAGCTCCGAGCGCTCTGCGGGCTGCCACTCGCCCGGCCCTGGCTGCTCTCCCCCGTGGCAATGATCAACCTGCTCGGTGATCTGTGGAGCGGTGGCGAGCCACGCTGGGAGGAGGCGCTACGGCGGCCCGGGGTTCGGCTGCATCTGTATGGCAAGACCGAAGCCCGCCCGGGCCGGAAGATGGGTCATTTGAACTGCCTGGCTCCCGATGCCGAGCAGGCACTGGCCCTGGCAGTAGAGACGAGAGACGCACTTGTGCGGCGCGAAACCACGCCCTGAGGAGGAGTCATGTTCACGATAGCAGGCCTTGCGCTAGTAACTACCCTCGCCACGGGGGATCTCGTGGCCGGAATGCCGGCTGTCTCCGCCGACACCGCATGTCCGCACCGGAATGTCCCCCTCGAGGGGCGGAAAAGCCCGTTGGACTCTCTGACCTTCTCAGTGGCCGGCAAGCAGGTCAAAGTCTGCTACGGCAGGCCCTCGTCACGGGGGCGGGTAATGCTGGGCGGCGAGAATGTTCCCTACGGAAAGGTGTGGCGAACCGGAGCAAACGAGCCAACCATCATCTTCACGTCAACTCCCCTGAAGGTTGCGGGACTCTCGGTAGCACCTGGCGCTTATTCGCTCTATACCGTACCAGGCGCACGGGAGTGGGAGATCATCGTGAACCGCTCGACCTCCCAGTGGGGGGAGGAGAGCAACTACACGGACAAGGTCAAAGCCCAGGAGGTCGGGCGGGCCAAGGTAAAAACCGAAACGGTGAGCAAGCCGGTAGAAACGTTCACGATCTCGGCAGAGCCGTCACCAGGCAAGGCTACAGCCTTGGTATTGGAGTGGGAAAAGACCCGGGTCAAGATTCCAGTGGCGGGTGCATAGATCGGGTTGAGAATAATGCGCCGACGCCCTCGAGCAGTCGGTCGACTTCCTCTTCCGTGGTGTAACAGGCACAGCCGGCCCGCACCAGCCCGTCACTCAGCCCTAAGCGCCTGACCACGGTGGCCGCGTAGAAGTCCCCGCTGGAGACGAATACACCTCGTTCTCCAAGGAAGCGCGCCACCGTGTCGGCCGGCTGGTTCCTCAGCGTAAAGGCTACAGTGGGTGTGCGTGGAAGGTCGGGCCCAGGTCCATACATCCTGACGCCCTCGATCCCCGCAAGGCCGCTCCACAATCTTCGTAGCAGCATCCGCCCCCGGGCGCCCAACTCGGTAAAGGTGCGAGCCAACCGCGAGCGCCTGCTGTCTCCCTCGCTCAGTGAGGCCAGGAAGTCGACCGCTGCCGCCGCTCCCACGATTCCTTCGTGGTTCAGCGTCCCCGTCTCCAGTCGCTCGGGGACGGTGTCGGGTGCAGGTGCAAGCTTGGGGACATCGAGGCGTTGCATGACCTCGTGCTTCCCGTAGAGGACGCCGACATGTGGTCCATAGAATTTGTACGCGGAACAGGCAAGGAAATCGCAACCAATCTGATGAACATCGAGCAGCTCATGAGGAGCAAGATGCACGGCGTCCACGAACGTGAGGGTCCCTGCCGATCGAGCCAGCGCCGCAGCCCGGTTCACGTCATTGATGGTGCCGAGTGCATTGGACGCGCCGCCTACCGCCAGGAGGCGCGGGGCAGTGGAGAGAAGCTCCTGTAGCTGATCCCAATCCAACTGCCCGGTCTCGGGCACCATCCGCACGGTAGCGACGGAGACGCCACGCTCCCGTTCGAGGGCGCGCCAGGGTGCCACGTTCGCGTGGTGGTCCAACTCGGTGATCACCACCGTGTCGCCGGGTCCCCAGTCTCTGCCCAACGCTCGGGCCAGGTGGAAGGTCAGCGTGGTCATGTTGGCGCCGAACACGATCTCCGCTGCCGAGCAGCCGAGCAGATCAGCCAACGCCTGCCGTGCCGCCGCGATGAGCGCATCGGTCTCCGCGCTGGTGGGATAAGGCCAATGGGTGTTGGAGTTGTGATGGTAGAGGTAATCTTCTATGGCGGAGACAACTGAACGCGGGACTTGCGTTCCTCCGGGACCATCGAAATAGGCAACCGATTCCCCGCCCTGCCGACGTCCCAGCGCAGGGAACGCGGAGCGGATCGTGCCGACCGGCTGGGTAGTTGCCTGCTGGTGGGTTGCAACGCTCATGACGCGGGCCCTTGGAGGTTTAGGAAGCAGCTTAAGTACTTATGCTAACATCTTAGTTGACAAGGTATTACAGCAGATCGCTCAACCTCTATCTCTAACGCTAGGTCATCGGGGTTCGCTGCTGGCGGTTCGGCTCGGTTGGCCATACTTTCTGCTGTCGGCCACTTCGACGTTGACCTCACTGGATTTCCCATTCCTAACCCGGAGCTCTCGATGCTGTCATGTCTCAGGCAAAGCCTTGCCTGGAAACTTGGCAGATTATGCGCGCTGCTCATCACGCTGAGCGCGTGTGGCGGTGGCGGCAGCGAACCCAGTGTTCCCGCCAACATCGCTCTAAATTCCACCTCGTTATCGTTCACGGCCGTCGGAGAGACGCAACAGCTCTTTGCTACAGTAACTGATCGGAACGGTAATCGGGTAGACGCTACGGTGACCTGGTCGAGCAGCAACCCCGAAATAGCGAGCGTCACATCCGCAGGCCTGGTCACGTCTCAAGCCAGTGGCTCAACGGAGGTGACGGCGACCGCGGGCTCGGCTTCCTCCACCGCCCAGGTTGCCGTCACGCAGACGCCAGCGCAACTCCAGAGACTTTCGGGTGAAGGCGGAACCGCAGTTGCAGGACAGTCGGTGACTCCTCCCCCCGCCGTGCTGGTCCAAGACGCCAATAACCACCCCGTCGCCGGGGTGCCAGTGACATTCGCAGTGCTCTCCGGGAATGGAAGGGTTACCGGGGAGATTGCGGTGACGGATAACAGTGGGATCGCGCAAGTCGGTAGCTGGCAGCTGGGCAGCAAGGGGTCGAATACCCTCAGTGCGACAGCTGCGGGCTCGGGCATCACGGGCAACCCGGCAACCTTTACTGCAACCGGCACGAGCTCCTTCAATATCGTGGTGCAATTCGTCGGCACTGCCACCCAGAGTCAGCGCGCAGCTTTTGCTGAGGCGCAGAATCGTTGGGAAAGTCTCATTGTGGGAGACCTGACCGATGTAGCACTGAATGTGGCTGCGGATGAATGTGCCCCGGGCTTGCCTGCGGTGAATCAGATGATCGACGACCTCCTGATCCTGGTCAGCGTGGAGCCGATCGACGGCCCCGGCGAGGTGCTGGGGTCAGCCGGGCCCTGCTTCGTTCGAACATCCAACGATCTGACGGTGCTCGGCGGCATGACCCTCGATACTGACGACCTGGAGGCTATCGAGGCCGAAGGCCTGCTCACGCCTGTGATCATCCACGAGATGGGCCACGTCATTGGATTCGGCAGCTTGTGGGGATTCCAGGGCCTCCTGGCAGATGCATCCCTCCCTCCCAATAATGGCACGGACCCGCATTTTACCGGAGCTGAGGCTATTGCGGCGTTTAACGAAATCGGGGGCGCGAGCTACGGCGGCAATAAAGTTCCGGTCGAAAATAGCGGAGGCGAAGGTCTTGCCGACGGGCACTGGCGAGAGTCCGTCTTCACCAGCGAGCTCATGACGGGTCTCATAGGTGCGGCGCAGAACCCCTTGAGTGTGGTGTCGGTGGCATCATTTGCCGACCAAGGGTACACCGTCAATCGAATTGGCGCCGACCCATTCAGTCTGTCGCTGGCGCTTCGTGCCACGATCGGCCGGCCCCAGCGCGAGCTGAGGAACGACCTTCTGCGGGTGCCGATTCGACGGGTGGACGGCGCTGGACGAGTGGTTCGGCAGAGCAAGTGACGTCTCGTCCTCACAAAAAAACTGAGGGACACTCTGTAGTGTCCCTCAGCGGCAATGGAGGCGCAGGGAATCGAACCCTGGTCCGAGTAAGCTTCCAGAACCACGTCTACGTGCATAGGCTCGACTTCTTGCCGTCACTTCGAAGCGGTGTCGAACCGACCTCCCCGAAGCCTACCTCCTGAAATCTCGCCGGACGCGCCGGAGTGACCCGCTCGGCCAGCCTGGATTTTCGATTCGACGCGCGGCGCCCCAGGCGGGCTCCAGCGGCCGAAGGAGCATAAGCGAGCTTAGCTCAGCTTACGCAGCCAGTGCCATTTCAGTGTTGGCAGTTGAATCATTCCAGACAGTTTAACCAGGAACCTGGACCTGGGCACGCTGCGATTCCTTCATCAAACCCGTCGAAGCCAGTCGCCCCCGGGTGGTAGAAAGATAGGCGGTACGGCGGTACGGCGGTAGGGCGGTAAGTTGATAGATTCTCCGTGTCGGCATGAACTAAGTCCATATCACTGATTGACTTAATACTTTATTATCCGGTACCACCGTACCGCCATACCGCCTACCTCCCCGCTCTCTCCACCCGGTTCCTTCCGCCCCGCTTGGCCAGGTACAAAGCGGAATCCGCCTGAGCCGGCAGGTTGTCCAGGCTGCGGCTGGTCTCCGGGCATGCGGCCACCCCGAAGGACGCGCTCAGGGGCCAAGGGCGGCCCTGCCAATCCCAGGGAGTAGTGGCGAGCTTGAGCCGGATGCGCTCGGCGATCCTGGCACCCAGCTCGAGTCCGGTCTCCGGCAGCCAAACGGCGAACTCCTCCCCACCGATTCGTCCGGCTACATCACCGGTTCGAATCTGCTCTCGAATGATCCGGGCAAAGTGAACCAGCGCCGCGTCTCCCGCGGGATGACCCAGCGTGTCGTTCAAGTTCTTGAATCGATCCAGGTCGGAGTACACCAGGGCTCCCTCCCGCGCCGTGATCAGCGTAAAAGCCTCCTCGAAGCCGCGCCGGTTATGGAGTCCGGTGAGGGGATCGATCGACGCCGCCCGCTTGTGCCGGTCGGCCTCGAGTGCCCGATCGATTCGGGGAGCT
Source organism: Gemmatimonadales bacterium (assembly GCA_025929805.1). Lineage (GTDB taxonomy): Bacteria > Gemmatimonadota > Gemmatimonadetes > Gemmatimonadales > GWC2-71-9 > CAVVWJ01. The sequence goes on from JAICPP010000001.1 coordinate 24,382, forward strand.
GCGTTGTAGATCGCCTCCATCATCTCGGCACGAGTCGAGCCGGAGGGCTCTCGACCGGTTGCGAGCCAGATGGCAACCGCTCCAACCGACTTCAGGTCCTTCTTGAGGGGCAGCAGGAGAACCGAGCCGCCGCGGTGGCGCCGGTCGGCGACGACTCCACCCAACGGGTCGGTCGACGATACATGGGATTCGGAGGTACCCAGAGCCACTCGCGCGAGCTCGCTGTGGAGTGGGAGCAGACTGTCGAGCAACCGGCGGTCACCCCGACCCGATACTCCGATGACTCGGACGTTTCCGTTCTCCACGGCTGCCACGACCACTTGTGCATCGAGACTGCGTTCCAGCTGATAGGCGAGTCGCAGACCAACACTACCCACCGACTCGAGCGAGGCCTCCTGGGAATGCGCCTGAGTGAGTGCCACGAAATGAGGGCGGCGACGAACGCCTTCCAGGAGCCGGCGCAGATCGTCCTCAACGGTGCCCAGGCCGCCAGCCTCGAATTTCTCCGGCAGTAGGAGCCCCACGGCCGCCCCGGCCTGCGAGTGGAACACCAGCATACCGCCGTCCATTCGTTCCGCCCCGCTCTGCTCCTGGTCTCGCGCCCGTTCGAGCCTTCGGTCTACCGCCACGATTTGGGAGATGGAGAGCCGTTCGGGCTCGAGGATCCGCTCGGCCCGAGGTCCCTCCTCGCCGGGATTGAGCTCAGAGACCCATACGCCAATGGCTCGGTGCGCCCGCCTCAGCCACTCGAGTGCAGGGTCGGGGAGGAGATGAGGTGCCACGCCGGAGTTGAGCGGGTGCCGCGCGCGCCTGCGCCCCACCACCCATCCTAGCACGCCGGCCCCGATCACCAGGAACAGCAAGGCCAGCGGCTCTCTCATCCTCGAAGCCATCCTCGACTGCGGAACCAGAGATAAATCGCCAGGGTCACGCCCCCCATGACCGCCCACACGGCTGGATATCCCCAGCGTTCCCGAAGCTCTGGCATGTACTCGAAGTTCATGCCATAAACCCCCACGATGAAGGTGAGGGGGAGGAAAAAGACCGAAAAGACGGTCAGGATTCGCACGACCTCATTGGTCCGGTGAGACGCGAGGGCCAACTGGATGCTGAGCAAATTGTTCACGTCGTCCACCAGTTCATCAGCGTAGTAGTGCATGCTCTGCGCATTCTCCCGCAGGTCCTGGTACAGAGGAGCCGTGGGCTCGGAGGCGGGGACCAGCCGCTGCACCGCGTCGAGCGTATGGGAAAGCATGCGCCGCATCTGGGTGACTCGGCGTTTCTCCAGGTAGATGCGCCGGAGCAGGTCGGTCAGCTCGTGCTCACCAAAGACGGTAGACTCGAAGGCGTCGATGGCCGTCTCCGCCGCGCCAAGAGGCTCCTCATACGTGTCGATGGCACCATTGATGAGATCGATCAAGAGGCGCGGAAGGAGGCCCTTGCGACGGTCAGCAGCCCCATTGGGCGGAGAGGCCGTCCGGTATGTCTCCATGAGTTTGGTGAGAAATGGCTGTTCGGCTCGATGGATGGTGATCAGGAACTCAGGACCGTAAAAGATGGCCACCTTCCGGGTCATCTCATGAACCGAAGAGCAATCATCCCGCGCCGCGGTGTCCATGGCTCGCACGATGATGAATGTGGTCGACCCGATCCGCTCATACTTGGGCAGATGCTCCGGCTCGAGCGAGTCCTCCACCGACATGGGGTGCAGCCCGTACTGGCGGGCAACCCGCGCCAGTTCCTCGGTGGTGGGCTGCACCACATCTACCCAGGTGAACGGCGGGTCGTCGCTGCTAAGAACGCGCTGGACGGTCATGAGCGGCAGATCCGGCTGGCGGCCGCCGCCGCCCCAAAGCCGTTGTCTATATTGACCACCGTGACCCCCGCCGCGCAGGTGTTGAGCATGCCAAGCAAGGCTGCCAGCCCTCCGAATGAGGCTCCATATCCCACACTGGTCGGCACCGCGATGACTGGAGCGGCCACCAGTCCTCCGACCACGCTGGGGAGAGCTCCCTCCATGCCGGCCACCACGATCACGACCCGGGCCTGCCGGAGCTGATGATTGGCGGCGAGCAGCCGGTGCAGCCCAGCTACCCCTACATCGACCAAACGCTCGACCGGGTGGCCGAAGACTTCCGCCACGACCGCCGCCTCCTCGGCCACGGGCAAGTCGCTGGTGCCGGCAGAGACGACCAGAATGGTGTCAGGTGGAGCGGGGCGTCGCGATCCATCCATCGCCGGTAGGTGCACCGTGCGGGCAAGCTGGTTCCAGACCAGCCGTGGGAAGCGGGCTTGAAGCCGGTCGGCCACTGGCTCGCTCGCACGGGTTCCCAGGAATGAGCCCGAGGCTGCCTCCAGCCGTTCACAGATAGCGAGGACCTGTTCGGGAGTCTTGCCCTCACAAAACACCACCTCAGGGTATCCCTGACGCAGGTCCCGGTGGTGATCGATCCGAGCGAACGAAATGTCTTCGAAAGGAAGGAGCCGAAGTCTCTCGAGTGCCGCCTGGGGAGAAGTGCGGCCCGCGGCTACTTCGGCCAGGAGGGCTTGGAGCTGCTCGGCGGTCACGCCACCTGGGCGATCGGCTCGAGATATTCGAGGAAGATAGCCTCCGCTTCCCCGATGGATTCGATCTGAAAGAGCCGCTGGCGCAGCGCACTGGATCCGTGCAGTCCCCGGGTATACCACCCCAGGTGCTTGCGAAATTCCAGGACCGTGCGCCGGGCATCTCCCTGGAGCCGGATGGCAAGGCGGGCGTGCTCCAGCGCCACCGAGAAGCGCTCCCGAGCCGACGGTGGTGCTGGGGCCGGGTGGCCGGCAAGCAGCGCCTGTGCGTCTCGGAAGAGCCAGGGATTCCCGAAGACACCCCTGCCAATCATTACTCCGGCGCACCGGGTGTGCTCCCGCATGCGGACGATATCAGCCGCGGCCTCGACATCGCCGTTGCCGATCACCGGGATGTCCAGAGCTTCCACCACCCGCGCGATCTCGTCCCAGTCTGCCTTGCCAGAGAACATCTGAGTGCGAGTCCGAGCGTGGAGCGTGAACGCCCGGGCGCCGGCGTCCTGCATTCGAAGGGCTATAGCAACTGGATCCCGGGTCTGGTCGTTCCAGCCGCTCCGGGTCTTGACGGTTACCGGGAGATGGGTCGCTCCAACAACCGAGCGGATGATCTGCGCCACGAGATCCAGATCTCGCAGGCAACCGGAGCCGCCGTTCCGCTGTACCACTTTCTTTACCGGACAGCCGAAGTTGATGTCGATGAACTCGGGCGAGTAATGCTCCGTGATCAGGGCCGCCGCCTCGGCCATGGCATTCGGGTCGGAGCCATAGATCTGGATGCCAATGGGACGCTCTACCGGCTCGAACTCCGCCCCTTCCAGGGTGGTGCGAATACGGCGCCGAATGGCCTCCGAGGAGAGGAACTCCGACAGCACGACGTCCGCCCCCATCCGCCGGCAGATCTGGCGGAAGGGCGCTTCCGACACCCCAGCCATAGGAGCCAGAACGAGTGGAAACGAATGCGCGCAAGGATAGGGCAACTGCATGGCGAGAAAATACTTGGCTGCAAGAGCGCGAGCAATGGAAGAACGCCGGGCAGGATGCCCCTTTGCATCTTTGACACCCCTTCGAGCGTGGATTAGGTTGCCCGGCCATGTACCTCAAGGACTTCTTCAGCCCCGACGCCATCACCCTCGACCTGCGGGGCGGATCCAAGGAAGAGGTCCTGGCGGAACTCGTAGCGTTGCTGAAGCTGGATGAACGAGCCTCGGGGACACTGCTCCGCATCATCCAGCGCCGAGAGAACCTGGGATCTACCGGGATCGGTCGCGGTATCGCGATCCCCCATTGCCGCTCGCTCGTGGTGAATCGTTTGCGGCTCGCCTTCGGTCACCGGCACGAAGGAGTGGAGTACCATGCCATAGACAACCAGCCGGTGTACAATTTCTTCCTGATCGTCGCTCCACCACTGGAAATCTCCAACCAATATCTTCCCGTGCTCGGCAAAATCGCGCAGCTTTCCAAGGAACCAGACGTTCCCGATCGACTCCGCGCGCTCCGATCCCCGGCGGATTTCTGGCGCCTCCTGGAGGAGAAGGGGGTGTAGAGATTTAGCCGTGGGACGTCAGATAGACATGACAGTACTTGGTCGCATACTGCTCCTCCCCGTCTTAGCCGTCAGCCCACCGCTTCACGCCCAGCAGTCGCCCCCCTGGTCCGCGTTTCAGGCCCTCCGGGATTCCCTGGCCGGCGTCACAGATACGATTGAGCTCAGAGTGATGCTCCGTCGCGTGCGCGACTCTGATCCACTTCGTGGTGGAGTGGCAGCCCTGCGGTTGGGTGAGCTGCGTGCCGATATCGACTTCAGCCACGCGATTTCGTGCTTCCGGCGCGCAGCGCGGCAGGAGCCCGGCCGCGCCGAGGCGTGGTTTGGCTTGGGAATGGCAGAGACCCTGCGCTCGCGGGCAGAGATGCGCGACCCGCTGCGACTGGGCAGCAGGGTGGGCCTCGGGGCGCTGGAGCGTGGGGCGGATCATCATGCCCGGGCGCTTCAACTCGAACCCCGGTTCGTTCCTGCTGCACTGGCACTCGCCGAGATAGAGCTCTCCTTGCTGGACACCACTCGCCTCCGAACAGCACGAGGCGTGTTGCGCTCGGCTGTCCGAGCGGGCGCTTCGGGACATCCCGATGTACTCCTCGCGTGGGGCCGGGTGGAACGAGCTGCGGGCACGCTCGAGATGGCTGCCGCTGCGTTCCGGCGCTATCTCGCGAATGGTGGCAACCGCGCTCTGGGTCTCCTCGAGCTTGCGCGAACCCGTTTAGCCCTGGGGAGGCCGGATGGCAAGGAGCCCTATTACGAGGGGGCTTCGCTGGAGGACCGCGAGGCGATCGCGGGCTATCGAGCGGATCTCGAGCCGATTGCGGCTGACTCGAACCTGAATGATTTCGACCGGCAGACTGGGCACCACCGGGCCGCTTTTCTGCATCGGTTCTGGACCGATCGAGACCATCTCGAGCTGCGACACGAGGGCGAACGGCTGCGAGAACATTATCGCCGTTTGATCTTCGCGCGGAGACACTTTCCACTGACGGTGAGCCGCCGGTTCTACGGCCGGTTGGACGCCTATCGGTCCGGCAACAACGAGGTGGACGATCGCGGCATCATCTACATCCGTCACGGGCAGCCCGCCGACCGCCTGCGGCCGTTCATTTTCAGGGCCATGCCGAACGAATCGTGGCGGTACGTCCGGGCCGAAGGGGATCTACTCTTCCATTTCAGCGCCGGATACGACGGAAACGGTGGCGGTGATCTCTATGACTACAGGTTGGTGCAAAGCGTGCTCGACCTCCGGGGTGCCGAGGATGCTCCACGAGACCAGCTGATTCTTTCTCGCCAGTCATTGTCACCGCTCTACAGCCGAATGCTCAATTGGGGGCGGTACGGCTCCGCCAACGCGGAGGCGTCGGAGCGAAGCATCGGCGCCACCAGCATCGAGGTTGGAACCACTACCGATGCCTACGAGCTCCAGTTCAAGCGCAGGTTGGACGCGGTGGCCGATCTGATCAGCGTGGGCCGGCGGCAAGGCAACAGCCTGGCTCACCTTGTGTTTGGAATCGAGGCTTCCGGCACGAGCGGTGAGCCGACAGCCGAGGGCGTGGAGTACCGGGTGCGAGTGCGATTAGTGGCGCTGGATCGGCATGATCGCTCGGTGGGTACGCTGGATACCGTGGTCGTGATTCACCATCTCCGGACACTGCATGCCGACGAATGGCTGGTGGGGCGCGCCGAGCTGAGTCTTCCTGGCGGACAATGGAGCTACCGGGCGGCGCTGGCACAAGGCGACAGCACGGGTGTGGTGCTGCCGCGGAATACCGTGCGGGTGGCCAACACCGATGGAAGGTCTCTGGGCCTAAGCGACATTGCGCTTGGCTCGCCCGGCAGAGCGGTTTCCTGGATAACCGACGCCGCAGACACCGTTCTGCTGGCACCCTCGGCCCTCTTCCGCAGAGGCTCCGAAGTCGAAACCTACTACGAGGTGACGGGAGCGAGACCGCAGGCGTGGTATCGCCACCAGATCACGGTCCTCCGGGCGGGTGGCCGGGAAGCTGATGATGGGAAGAGGCCGCTGGTCTCGCTGTCTTTCGAGGAACAAGCAGCCGCCGAGGTGATCAGATCGCGCCGTACCGTCCGGCTCGAGCGCTTGAAGTCCGGGAGTTACCTCGTGGAGGTCCGGGTAACGGGGCCAGATGGAATGGCTCAGGTGCGGAGGCGTGCAATACAGCTCATAGATCGGTGAGCTGCCCGGCCTACTCCCACTCGATGGTTGCGGGTGGCTTGGAGCTCACATCGTAGACCACGCGGTTCACCCCATCGACCTCATTGGCAATGCGATTCGAAACTCGGGCGAGCACCTCGGGTGGGAATGCAAACCAATCGGCGGTCATGCCGTCGCGACTGGTCACTGCTCGCAGGGCAATCACCTGATCGTAGGTTCGACAGTCACCCTGAACTCCTACCGAGCGAACCGGCAACAGCACGGCGAAAGCCTGCCAGATATCGTCATAGAGCCCGGCCGCGCGAATCTCCTCGGTATAAATGGAGTCTGCGCGCCGGAGCATTTCCAGGTTCTCAGGCGATACCTCCCCCAGTATCCTGATCGCCAGACCGGGACCGGGAAACGGATGACGACCCACCATCTCCTCCGGAAGTCCAAGCTCCCGCCCAACCTGACGCACTTCGTCCTTGAACAGCTCGCGTAGCGGCTCCAGCAACTTGAAAGGAAGTCGCTCGGGCAAGCCGCCGACGTTGTGGTGAGTCTTGATGGTGACCGACGGCCCGCCCAAGGGTGAGAGCGACTCGATGACATCGGGGTAGAGAGTCCCCTGCACCAGATATCCAACGTCCTTTCCCACCGCGCGGGCCTCGCTCTCGAAGACATCGATAAAGGTGCCACCGATCCGCCGGCGCTTTTCTTCCGGGTCAGTTATACCGGCGAGCTTCTCCAGGAAACGGGCCTGCGCGTCCACCACCCGAAGGTCGATCCCGAGATGCCGCCGGAAGGTCTGCTCGACCTGGTCGCGCTCGTGCAGGCGTAACAGGCCGTGGTCCACGAAGATGCAGGTGAGCCGGTCGCCGACGGCGCGGTGCACCAGGACAGCCGCCACGGATGAATCGACCCCACCGGAGAGGCCGCAGATGACCCGGGCAGTGGGTCCCACCACCTCCTGGATTCGGGCGACCTCGGTCTCCACGAAATGGCCCGGGGTCCAGTCCGGGGTACAGCCACAGATCTCGAAGAGATAGTTATTGAGGATCTCTCCGCCCCGGGGGGTGTGAGCCACTTCGGGGTGGAACTGCACCCCAAACAATGGACGCTGGCGGTGCTCGAAGGCTGCTACCGGCGAGTTGACGCTGGACGCGGTCACGGTATACCCCGGCGGGGCGGTGTCGACGTGATCGCCATGGCTCATCCAGACCGGGGTTTCCTCACCTCGACCAAATCCATGAAACAACCGGCCATCTTCCACGCGGAGCTGAGCGCGGCCGTACTCGCGCCGGCTTGCCCTGACGACCTTGCCTCCGGACAGGTGGGCCAGGAGCTGCATGCCGTAGCAGAGCCCCAGGACCGGTGTCCCCAGCTCGAGCAGCTCCGGATCGGCTGTGGGAACGCTCTCACCGTAGACCGAGCTGGGCCCTCCCGAGAGGATAATTCCCTTGGGATTCCAGGCCCGAATCCACTCGATGGTACGGGAGGGAGGATGGATCTCACAGTACACGTGAGCTTCGCGCACTCGTCGGGCGATGAGCTGGGTGTACTGGGACCCAAAATCGATGATCAGGATCCGGTCATGATGGGCCGACACTCCCACACCTTCGGTATCAGCCTGAACGCCAGTTTCGCGGCCACGCTCCTGCACAGTTCTTACCACGATGGCACCCAGTCTAAGAGCAAGTTCGCTTCTCGTTGCTTTGTAGTCTTGTTTTTCACTTTGTGCCTTCGTGGTAGAAGATCCGCAGGAGTCTCGCTATTCAGAGATCCCGGAGTCAGAGCGCTCCGAGTCGAACAGATCCTCGATCCGTTCCCGCGGCCTGGCGACCCACCACTTCCCGCTATCGACGATGACCTCGGGCGGCCGCGGGCGAGAGTTGTAGTTGGATGCCATCACAAAGCCGTATGCGCCCGCCCCCAACACCGCCAGCCCGTCACCGGCTTCCAGGCCGGGCAACATCCGATCGAGGGCCAGAAAGTCCCCCGTCTCGCATACCGGGCCAACGACATCGACCCGGTTAGCAGGGCGTCCCCTCTCCTCCAGCTCGATGATCTCGTGGTATGCCTGATAGTGGCTGGGTCGCACCAAGTCGTTCATTCCTGCATCCACCACCACGAACTCTTTCCCACCGGAATGCTTGCGGTAGAGGACGCGGGTCAGCAGCAGGCCGGCGCTACCAACCAGAAACCGTCCGGGCTCCAAATAGACCATGAGTCCGGTTGCGGCGAGATGTGGCACCACCGCGGCACCGAACTGAGCCGGCTCGATCGAACGTTCCTCGGCATAGCGGATGCCCAACCCTCCGCCGATGTCGAGAACCCTGAGCGAGGTCACTCCCCGCAGCCGCAGGCGCTGCGCCAGTTCACGGAGCCGGCCGATGCCCTGGATGAACGGCTCCGTATCCACGATCTGGCTGCCCAGGTGCATCGCGAGGGTGGTGAGCTCGAGTCGTGGGTGTCGCAGGATGTACTCGGCGGCCGGCAGGACCTGATCGGTCGGAACACCGAACTTCATTCCGCTCTTGCCGGTGGAGATGTACGGATGGGTATCGGTGGTCACGTCCGGATTGACTCGTATCCCCACCTGAACCGAAAGCCCTTCGCGCTCAGTAATTCGGCCGAGCAGCTCCAGCTCTTCCAGAGACTCCACGTTCAGGTGCCCGATGCCGGCTTTGGCAGCGGAGAGCAGCTCGTCGGCCGTCTTCCCTACCCCGCTGAAGACAATCTGATCGGGGGTGAAGCCGGCGGCGAGCGCTCGATGCATCTCGCCAACAGACACGATATCGGCGCCTGCGCCGAGCTCCTGCAGGATTCGGAGTACCGCCAGATTACCATTGGCCTTGACGGCAAAACAAATCCGATGCGGTAGGGGAGCGAGTGCGCGGTCCAGTGATCGGTAGCGGCTCCGAATCGACTCGGCGTTGTACACGAAAACTGGAGTGCCCACCTGATTCGCTATCTCGGTCAGCGGAGCCCCGCCGAGAAGCAGCGTGGCAGCATCCCGTGTAAGTCCAGCATCTTCAAGGAGCGCGGAAGTTCCTGCCCCGCTGCCCCGCTGCCCCGCCGCCCTACTTAGTACGCCTTCGCCCACACGGCCTCGGCCACGCTAGGACGGCCGCACCACATGCATTTGGTGGGCGCCACGGAGGAGCGGAACTCCTCATCGGGAAGAACGCGGATGGTCGCCTTGGTTTGCTCCTTGATTTCCGCCTCGCACGCGGCGGATCCGCAGAATCCGCCATACACCAGGCCACCCTCGTTTTCCATCTTGGCGATGAACTGCTCCTTGGTCGCTCCCCGCAGCGTAGCTGCCTCACGCCGGGCCAGCGCTGCCTGGAACAGGTCGGCTTGCAGTTTGTTCATGGCGACGGTGATGGCGCTGGCGACGCCTTCCATCAAGATGGTTTCCTTTTTGCCCCCGGTCCGGCGGGCCAACACGACGGAGCCGGATGACACATCTCGGGGACCCAGCTCCAAGCGGAGCGGGACTCCCCGTCCTTCCCATTCGTAATATTTGGCGCCGGGCTTCATGTCGTCCCGCGCATCCAGGTGCACGCGCATACCGGCCGCTGCCAGCTCCTTCCGCACCCGGTCCGAGGCTTCCATGACCGCGGTGCGTTCCTCGGCGGTCTTGTAAATCGGAACGATGACGACCTGGTACTGGGCAAGCCGGGGGGGACAGACCAGGCCCAGGTCGTCGCTGTGCGTCATGATGAGCGCGCCGACCATGCGGGTGGACGCTCCCCATGAGGTACTCCATACGTGGTCCAGGTCTCCGTTGGCCGTCTGGAAGGTGACCTCGAACGCACGGGCGAAGTTCTGACCCAGATTGTGGCTGGTGCTGGCCTGGAGCGCCTTGTTGTCCTGCATCAGCGCTTCGCAGCTGTAGGTGCGCAGCGCGCCGGCGAAGCGCTCACTGTCTGTCTTGCGCCCGGTGATCACCGGCATGGCCATCCACTGTTCCATGAAGGTCCGGTAGACGCCCAGCATCCGGATGGTCTCCTCCTCGGCTTCCGCCTCGGTAGCGTGAGCCGTATGACCCTCCTGCCAGAGGAACTCGGTGGTTCGCAGGAACAGCCGGGTGCGCATCTCCCAGCGGACCACGTTGGCCCACTGGTTGATCAGGATCGGGAGATCGCGGTAGCTCTGGATCCATTTGGCATACATCGCGTAGATGATCGTTTCCGATGTAGGCCGGATGATCAGCGGCTCGTCCAGCTCCTTGCCGCCGCCGTGAGTCACGACGGCAACTTCGGGCGCAAACCCCTCTACGTGCTCCGCCTCACGCGAGAGGAAACTCTGCGGAATGAAGATCGGGAAGTAGGCGTTTTGGTGGCCGGTATCCTTGAACATCTGATCCAGGGCGCGCTGCATCTGCTCCCAGATGGCGTAGCCGTTGGGGCGGATCACCATGCAGCCCCGCACCGGACTGTAGTCCGCCAGCTCGGCGCGGGCGATGACTTCGTTGTACCAGGCGCTGAAATCGGCGGCCCGGGTGGTGAGTGCCTTGTTCTCAGCCATGTATCCGGCTCTTTATGATCTCCACTGCAGAGGCTTGAGCTATTGCTTCCTGTGCACCGCTCGCCAGATCCCGGAGGATCAACTCCCCTCGGGACCGCTCATCCGGACCGACTACAACTGCCAGTCGCGCAGTCCGCGCATCAGCGAGCTTGAGCTGCTTCCCCACAGCTTGAGGGCTTAACGCATACTCGACCCGGAGGCCAGCATCCCGCAGCTGGTGGGCCAGTGCGAGGACGTGACTCAGATCCTCCTTGGTAATGAACGCCAGAAAGACATCGATGCCACTGACGTCGGCCGGCATCCTTTCCTTCTCCTTGAGCAGCTCGGCCAACACGACGTCACCCATACCAAATCCGAGGGCTGGAAGGTCCACGCCCCCAAGATCCCGAAGTAGATGATCGTATCTGCCGCCGCCGCAGATCGCGCGCAGCGTACGTCCCGTGTCGAACAACTCGAAGACGATCCCGGTGTAGTACGCCAGTCCCCGTACGATGGTAAGATCGATCTCCAGAAACTCTGCGAGCCCCATTTGACCCAGCGCCTGGTACGCCTGGCGCAAGGGTTCGGCTGTGGTAGCCAGCTCCGGTGACCGCCCAAGCTCGGATTCCAGTTGTTCCCAGCCCCTGATTCTGGACACCTCCTCGAGGTCGAGTACTGTCGCTGGAGCGAACACCTCCGGGCGCGAGGAAAACTCCTCGAGCTGTTCCCGTCGCATCCGTTCCACCTTGTCCATGAACTCATAGGCTTTCGGCAGGCTTTGAAGTGGTACCCCCCGGTACCGCAGAATCGCCGTGAGCACGCGCCGGTCCGATAATCTTACCCGGACGTCCTGAGGTCCGAGCCCAAACGCACGCATGACATCGATGGCGAGCGCGATGATCTCCGCGTCCGCCAGCGGGCTCGCCTCACCAATCAGATCGCAGTTGAGCTGGAAGTGTTCTCGAAGTCTCCCCCGTTGCTGCCGCTCATAGCGGAACAGCTGGGGGATCGAGAACCACCGGATGGGCTTCCTCAGTTCGCCGGCACGGGCCGCTACCATGCGGGCCAGCGTCGGGGTCATCTCCGGTCGCAGCGCGACATCCCGATCTCCCTTGTCTCTAAAACTATAAAGCTGCCCAACGATCTCCTCACCACTCTTGGTGGTATACAGATCCAATGGCTCGAGCGGCGGCCCATCGTACTCCTCGAACCCGTATCCGTGGGCCACCGTCCGCCAGGTGTTGAAGATGTGAGACCGGAGCGCGAGATCGGTGGGGTAAAAATCACGAAAGCCCGGCAGGGCCTTGGGTTTCATGGGGGGAGTATAAAACGGTAAGCGGTGAGCGGGAAGAAGAACGGTAAGCGGGTCTGCGCTGTTCGCTCAGCTGCAACATGCTCTCCTGTCCCTGCCCCTCAACATCGCCGGTGGATAATCTTTCGGTGACTCACCAGGCTTTACGCATTACCTGCGAATCGCATATGGTTCTGCCGTCGAGACGGGAGAGCTGCTCGAAATTGCGCCCAAGGCAAATGTCATTAGAGTGGACGCTGGCGGCGGTATACTGAACCGCAGCTACAGGACACAACGTCTGCTCTTGGGTATGCTGCGTCGCAGGAATGCAGGTAAATTACTCCTGGTCATTCCTCTACGCTGCTTCTTCCCGGTTCACGTTTTTCTTTCCCGCCTACCCTTTTAGGGTTCCATCCCCAACGCCGTCATCACGTCTCCGACCGTGTGAAACGATCCTGTCACCAGCATCGTACCCGCCCCTGCTTGAACCCGGGCCATCGCCTCATGAAAGTCGGGTATCAAGGTCCACTCGGCCCGGGGCGGAGGGCGGGAAGGATCACGCAGCCACCGTCGTAGCCATTTGATGTCCCACCCTCGCGCAGCTGCGGTCGGAGCAATCGTGAGGAAGCCGCGATCAATGACCTGATCCAGCTGGACCAGCATCTCCGGCCAATCCTTGTCACCCAGAATCGAGACCAGGGCGTGCACTGGCCGGGCCGGCCGTATCGCCATCAGCGCCGCCACCAACGAACGCATTCCGTCGGGATTGTGAGCCACGTCGAACAGCCAGCGACCTCTCCGGTCGAGCCGGCCGGGAACCCGTACCAGGCCGAAGGCCTGCTCCATCTGTTCCTGAGTTGGCCGGTAGGGGCTCGGCAATGCCGCAAGAATCCCCTGGGCCACAGCCGCGTTACGTCGTTGATGCGGACCGGCCAGACTGAGAGGACCACACCACTCGTAGTCGGGCGGAAGGACTCGAATGTCGGCTGTTCCCCGCGGGTCCGCACGGCGCACCGCCCGCTTGGCCTCCCGGCGCAGCACTTCAACCAATGCCGGGTTCCTCTCTCCCACTACGAACGGGACCCCCGGCTTGGCGATGCCGGCCTTTTCGCAGGCGATCAGCTCGAGACTATCGCCCAGGTACTTCATGTGGTCTCGCTCGATCTTGGTGATTCCACTGACCAGAGGGTGAACCACGTTGGTACTATCGAGCCGGCCCCCCAGTCCCACCTCGACGACCGCGATCTCGGCGCCCCGGGCGGCGAAATCGGCAAAGGCCAGGGCGGTGCTGGTCTCGAAGAACGTCGCTTTGCGCTCGAGTATCTTCGAGAGCAGGCGACTGGTCCACATCGCGACAGCCTCCTCCGAGATGGGCACCCCACCCACCACGATTCGCTCCTGAAAGGAGACGAGATGCGGTGAGGTATAGAGCCCGACCTTCCAGCCCGCCTCACGCAGCGCCGCCGCCACTAAAGTGCAGACGCTTCCCTTGCCGTTGGTGCCGCCGACGTGGATGGACGGCATGACCTGGTGAGGATTTCCCAGCGACTTCAAGAGGACGCGGGTGGTCGCCAGCCCGAACTTGATGGTCGTGGTGCGGGGAAAGAGGAAATCGAGCGCCTCGTCGTAGGTCAGCGACATCGCGTCCCGAGGGAAGTAGAGAACGACTGCGCCCCACCCATCTCACTGGTGGGTGGGGCGCGAGAGCAAACGATCGCTCGGCCTCAGCTCAGTTCGGCAACCTCGACATGGGGACGCTGACCCTGCATATGTCGCAGCAGCCGAGCAGTGGTATCCCGGAGCGAAGCCCGGGGGACCACGTCATCGATTTGGCCATGCTCGAGCAGAAACTCCGCCGTCTGGAAACCGTCGGGGAGATCCTGTCCGATGGTTTGTTTGATAACCCGCTGGCCGGCAAAACCCACGACAGCACCGGGCTCGGCGAGCACCACATCACCCTGCATGGCGAACGAGGCCGAAACCCCACCAGTGGTAGGATCGGTGAGGATGGAGATGTACGGAATGGATTCCCGGTGGAGCTGCGCGATGGCGGCGGATGTCTTGGCCATCTGCATCAACGAGAGAACCCCTTCCTGCATCCGGGCGCCGCCCGAAGTCGACACGATGACCAGCGGGGTCCTTTTTTCCAGCGAGCGGCGGGCCAGCCGCGCGATCTTCTCCCCCACCACCGAGCCCATCGATCCACCCATGAACCGGAAGTTCATCACGGCCAGGTTGAACGGGAGGCCGTCCAGCTTGGCCGTGCCGGTATATACGGCGTCAGCCTCCCCGCCCTTCTCGCGCGCGACCTCGAGCCGCTGGGGATAGTTCTCGAACTCCAGCGGATCGGCGGAGCGCAGGCCGGCGTACAGCTCTCGCCAGGATCCCGGGTCCGTGAGCAGCTCGATATAGTCCTCCGCACTGATCCGGCGATGATTGCCGCACTCGGGACAGACGTTGAGAGCCTTTTCGAACTTCTCGCGGATATCGATATGCCCGCAGCTGTCGCACTTCTCCCAGGCGTCGGCAGGAATCTCCAGCCGTTCGCGCTGAGACGTTCGTGGCTTGCGCTCCTTCTTAAACCATGCCATCACGGCCATAGAGAAGCAGGTGAAGAGGTTGGAGGGGTGGCATCCGACTCAAACCCCTGCAATTTCACTGGTGCCCTACGCTCGCGCCAGACCTCAGCGGGTAAGTGCCTCTCAGCCATCGGTATAGCCCGACAGCCTGGAGTCCCAAGCCACCCTGAGCGCCAATCCCAGGCACAAGGAACATATGATAAAGAAGGAGCCGCCGTAGGAGAACAGCGGCAGCGGAATGCCGGTGATGGGCATCAAATTGACCGTCATGCCCACATTCTCGAACACGTGGGTAAAGAAGAGGCCTACGATCCCGAAGACCGCCAGACTGCTGAACGAATCGGTGGCCCGCCGAGCAATCCGGATGAGCACCAGGAAGAGCCCCAGAAACAGGACCAGGGCCACCAGGACACCCACAAAGCCGAGCTCCTCGCCAACCACGGAGAAGACGAAGTCGGTGTGCTGTTCCGGCAGAAAAGCCAGTCGCTTCTGCGGTCCTTCGGTGTAGCCGGTGCCGAACCAACCACCCGATCCGATCGCAACCCGTGATTGTATGGCGTGGTATCCGGCGGCGCGCGGGTCAGCCTCCGGGTTGAGAAAGGTGAGCAGGCGGTTCTGCTGGTAGGGCGCCAGACGCTGCCATAGCGGCATGGCGATGGCGCCCATGGCCACGTTGGCGGTGAGGAATACGACCCAGTCCCACACGTAAGGCCGCCAGGCGATCAGAATCAGAACGAAGATGATGATCCAGACGCTCCAGGCCAGCGTGTTGAACGCCAACAGGAGACTGATGACCGGACTCGCCAGCAGAAAGAGCATGCGAGGCCGAACTCCGGCCCAGAACAGCATCGCGAAGAAGATTCCCACGAACACGAAGGCGCTGCCCAAATCCGGCTGTTTTAGTACC
>JAICPP010000302.1 GCA_025929805.1 Gemmatimonadales bacterium
CGGAGTTTTCAATGCTGGCTGTGGTGGCCGGGTTGCAAGAGGACCGAGCTACGGTAGAAGCGCGGTGCGAAGGGCTGGCTTACAGGCGACAGTTTATACGCGATTGCGGTGTACAAGAACTACCAAACGGAGAGGCGGTGGCTCGGTATGGATTCATACATGCTCTGTATCAGAACGCGCTGTATGAACGGATGCCCGCATCAAGGCGCATCCAACTGCACCGGCGAATAGCGGAGCGCGGAGAAGAAGTCTATGGCGAGCGCGCCGGGGAGATTGCGGCAGAACTTGCGATGCACTTTGAGCAGGGGGCAGACCATAAGCGAGCCATAAAGTATCTACAGCAGGCTGCAGGCAACGGCATCCGGCGGTTTGCATATCAGGAGGCAGTCGGCCTGGCGAGACGAGGGCTTGAGTTACTGGAGAGACTGCCGGACGGTGCGGAGCGGGCCGGGCAAGAACTCTGTCTGCAGCTGACACTGGGCGTGCCACTGGCTGCGACCGAGGGTTATGCGGCGGTGGAGGTAGGTAGCGCGTTCCTGAGAGCCCGACAACTGTGTCGGCAGATAGGAGACACACCCGATGTTACTGAAGCTCTCTGGGGGCTCTGGGCATTTCATACCGTGAGGGCAGAGTTCGGGACGGCGCGCGAGATCGCCGAGGAGTTCCTGGGGCTTGGTGAGCGCCTGCCGTACGCCGGGATCGCGATGCGAGGTCACCTGATGATGGGGGTCACCGTCCTGCATCAGGGGGAGTTCCCCCTGGCCCTGGAACACTTTGAGAAAGCGCTCTCGGTTTACGATCCTAAGCTGCACCGTGATGATGCTTTACTCTATGGGCAGAACCCGGGGGTTGCCATACGCTGCCATGCCGCCTGGACGCTTTGGTTTCTGGGCCGACCCGATGAGGCCTTGGGGCTAATCCGGGAAGCCCTGATGCTGGCGCGGGAGTTATCCGAGCCTCACGGTCTGGCGCACAGCCTCTACTTTGCGGCGAGCCTTCATCACCTACGCCGGGAAGAGCGACCGGCGCAAGAACACGCCGAGGCGGCCATCGCAGTTTCTAGCGAACATGGGCTGGCGCTGTACGAGGCGATGGCAACGATTACGCGGGGGTGGTCGCTGGCCGAGCAAGGGTGGGACGAAGAGGGAGTTGAACAGATGCGCCGGGGGCTCGCCGCCCATCAGGCAACGGGCGCCGGGGTGGCACGTCCTCATTTTTTAGCGCTGCTGGGCGAGGCGTCGGGACGAAACGGCCAGGCTGAGGATGGACTCCGCCTGCTGGATGAAGCTCTAGAGCTGGCCGATAGAAACGGGGAAAGACGTTCGCCTCACCAGGCCGAGCTTTACCGAATCAAAGGCGAACTGTTACTTATGCAAGCTACAGCTCCAGGCTTTTGGCGAGCGGCCACAGGTGGGAAACCTGCGGTGAAGGCCGAGCCGTCCGCTGTTGCTCAGGCCGAAGCCTGTTTTAATCAGTCCATCAAGATTGCCCAACAGCAGATGGCTAAGTCCTGGGAGCTGCGCGCGGGTATGAGCCTTGCCCGCCTCTATCGAGACCAGGGCAAACGGAAAGAAGCACGGGATCTCCTGGCACAAATCTACGACAGCTTCACAGAGGGGTTCGATACGGCGGACTTGCGTGAAGCGAAAGCGCTGCTCAATGACTTATCGTAATCGCGCGCGGCCATCAATAAACACCCGACTAATTTGAATTAAGCTAAATGCGGATCTGCTTATCTGGTTCCAATCTAATTATCTGGTTCCAGTCTAAGCAGTCTTACTATGTGAACGTCGCCACGTTGCCGGTGCCGTAAGGAATGCCTTTTTGAACGCTCGTGAAAAGGCCGCCTCGGACTCGTAGCCGACCATGCTAGCGACCTGGGCGAGAGTCTCGCTGCCGTTGCGCAGCATTTGCGCCGCGACCTGCATGCGCCAGTTGGCGAGGTAGTGCATCGGCGCCACTCCGATCAGGCGAGTAAAGCGATCCGCCAGCGCCGATCGCGACAGCCCGACTTCGCGGCCAAGCTCGTCTACCGTCCATGGGCGAGCAATGTCGCGATGCAACAGCGCCAATGCCCGCGCGACGTAGCGGTCGCGTAGACCCGCAAGCCAACCGGTCTCACCCTCTGGTAAGGTATCAGCGTAGCGCCGGACGGTTTCCACGAAAAGCATCTCTGACAGCTTGGCCAATACGGTTTCCGATCCCGGGCGGCCGGTGGCAACCTCGTCGGCGGCATACTGGAAAGTGGAGCGGATCCACTCGGCGGCACTACCCTCCTCGACATTGAGCCGCAATGCCCTGGGCAATGTAGAGATCAAGAGATTGCTCTCGACGCTGTCGCACCCGAGGAAGCCGCAGACCAGCCGCGTTCGGGCACCCTCCCCGCCGAGGCGGATGGCATATAGCCCCCCATGGGGGGACGGCACAATGACGTCGCTAGCCACCACCGGCGGCAAATCTAACTGGCTGCCCAGCAGGTGCCTGTCGTTGCGTGGGAACATCACGACCTCTCCGGAGGTCAACTCGAACGGCTCCTCACCCTGTACCTGGACACTGAGCCTTCCCTCGGCGACGTAGTGGTAGAGGATCAGATGCGAAGTCGGACCAAG
>JAICPP010000226.1 GCA_025929805.1 Gemmatimonadales bacterium
CGAGGTCGACCCCGCGCCCGAAACCCTGGCCACGATCAAGGCGGTGAGGACGAGGCAGCTGGCGACAACGCCCTCTCAGGCCGCCATCGTAGATTCGCCGCCGTCGGCCGAGCCTCGTTGGCAGCCCCAGCGGGGGCAGCGCCGTCCAGGGATCCTCAGGCTCACCGGAGTCGGGCTTGCCGTCGCAGCCGCAGCGGGAGCGCTTCTAATCAGTCAAGCTGATCCTCGGCCCCTCGACGCGAATCTGATAGCGGTCGCGCCTTTCGACGTATTCAATCCGGACCTCGGCCTGTGGCGTGAGGGGCTGGTGGATGTGCTCTCGCGCAACCTCGACGGTGCGGGAGCGCTACGCGCGGTGTCGCCGAGGGTTGCCATCCGCCGCTGGAACGGACGCGCCGAGCCTGCCGAGGCGAAGGGTCTGGGCCGCAGGACGGGCGCCCAGCTCGTGGTGTTCGGGCAGTTGGTGGAAAGCGGGCCTGATTCGGTGCGACTTAGGGCAACCCTCCTCGATGTAGGAGGCAACCGATCCCTGGGCGAGGTCGATCTTCGCGGCGCCCTGGTGCACATGGACCGGTTGGTTGATTCCACTGCGGTGGCCCTGCTCCGTACTCTCGGACGCCACCGCCCGATGGGAGCCGTCAGACAGGCCGCGTTCGGTGGAACCTCCCTCCCGGCGCTCAAAGCGTTCCTGCGTGGCGAACAGTTCTTCCGGCGAAGCGCCTGGGACTCTGCATTGGCCCATTATGAAGCTGCGATCGCCCTGGACAGTACGCTCGCTCTCGCCTTTCGCCGGATGCGGCTCAGTCTGACGTGGAGCCCACCGACAGCACACTCCTTCCAGTCACCCCAAGCGTACGCCTTCCGTGCCGCGGCATTCAACCGAGGGCTTCCCACCCGGGACAGCCTCCTGATCGTGATGGATTCGCTGCTATGGGGAATGGGATGGGATGACACGGCGTATTTCAGTCACCGCCGGCGCGCCCTTGCCGTGTTGGATCAGGTTGCCCGGCTCAACCCCAGCGATCCCGAGGTTTGGAACGAGCTCGGGGAGGTCAGGTTGCACTGGGGAAGCCCTGCGGAGTTCACCAATGAGGAGATCCTCGCGACCCTGGATCGCGCCATCCAGCTCGATCCGGAGTACGGTCCGGCGTACGAACACACAGTCTCTCTGGCCATCACCGAGGGGAGGCTCGATCTCGCCCGACGGTATGCCCAGGCCTACACCGATTTGGTACCGACCCACATTGCCACCCAGCAGCTTCGCCTGGACGCTCTACTCCTTGATACCGTTGTGGCGGCCTCAACCCGAACGAGCAGGCTGATCGATACTTGTACTCTGGGCACATTGTTCCAGGCCATGTCCGACCTGAGCGGCTGGGTGGACTCGGGCGAGACAGCGATCCGACTCGCGCGGAGCTTGGCATCTGGAACCCACAGCCTGGCCGGTGCGCCGCCGTGGTTGGCCGACACCCTTTACCGGAAGCAAATCTTGCCGGCCGTCCTCGCCTTCCGAGGTCACTTTCAGGAAGCGCGGGCTACTTTACCCAGTTCACCGATAGGCACAGGAGCCTATACCAATCCGGTCTTAGATCTTGCGCTTCTCGGCGCAGTCCTGCCGGACTCGGCCAGGAGGGCCGTTCGAGCGCTGGGCGTAGGGGAATCACTATGGCCCCCCTCCGCACGGCGCTATGCGCTTCCATGGTGGTACGCGGATCGTGATACCACGTCGCTCAAGCGGTTCGAGGTCGAGGTAGTAGCAGCTGCTCGGAGGTACCCGAACCCGGTCGTAAAAGCCCATCTCCGCAACCTGGCCGAGGTGGCCCGCGCCTATCTCGTCCTCGCCAGAGGCGACTCCACCGAAGGCCTGCGTATGCTCGCCGCGCTGCCTGATTCGCTCTGTGCGCTGAGCGACTGCTTCTTCGAAAAATTTACGCTGGCCGAATTGGCGGCGGCTGGGGGACAGGACCGCGAAGCAGCGGCGATTTACGACCGCTGGCTTCCCGCACGGAACTGGAGTCCCCTCTTCGTCCTCGGGAGGTTGAATCGGGCGCGTGTCGCCGAGCGGTTGGGCGATCGCGATCAGGCCGCCGATCTGTACCAATACGTGCTCGACGCATGGCGTCACGCAGACCCCGAGCTCCGGCCTCATCTGGCAGCAGCGCAAGACGGACTGGAGCGACTGGCGGGGGAGCCTACAAGGTAAGCGCCGGCAAGATCTGACGGGTCGGGGCCCGGCCAACATTCAGTCCTCCGCGCTCGACGCGGAGAACCGCCGACTCATACCAACTTGGTACGATGCTGAAGGTGATGGAGTCAAGCTGGTGCCGCCGAGCGGCCACAACTCGCTGGAGAACGGTCTAGCGGATGCAGAAACGAAAAGGCCCGACCCACCGAAGTGGTATCGGACCTTCGAGTTGCCCCTCCTGGGCTCGAACCAGGACTCTCCTGATCCAGAGTCCTCCGGCCCAGGCAAGCATTTCCGACAACTTGTTGGGAAACGGCCACTTTCCGAGCATCGGTGCCCGCTTCCCTGCCGTAGTTTGCCCGCTCATGCCCGGAGGAACTACGGCAGTGGAGCCTAGGGGCTGGAGGGGCTGGGCTTGCCCACCCCGGGGTCGCTGATCAATTTCTCCCCCGGAACCCTTCAAACTTCCCTCAAGCGTCTGGGGG
The DNA here is from genome assembly GCA_025929805.1 of Gemmatimonadales bacterium. GTDB lineage: Bacteria > Gemmatimonadota > Gemmatimonadetes > Gemmatimonadales > GWC2-71-9 > CAVVWJ01. Next base: position 2,671 of record JAICPP010000226.1, read on the forward strand.
GTCAAGAGACAGGGCCCTCGAGCATTCACCCCTTGAACTAGCTCTCAATTGTCTGGCGGGTGAAGAGCTACAGGGGTCAGCCCCGGTCGTTTGCAGCTGATTTGCAGCGTTAGGCATCTATAGTTCAAATACCCCCCAACCAAGCACACGAGATCGAGTCAAGGTCCTTCAAAATGAACGAAACGACGAGGATGACCTGGCTACGTCTCTTTCTGAGAGTTCTTGCCGTTGGATTCCTCGCAGCGTTCATTCCGTGGGTGACACTCATTCTCCTGAACGCACCCATTCTCGCGCCCGGCGGTCGACTTGCCCCACTGCTCAGATTTCAGCCTTACAATGCCTACTACGAGAGCATGATGGCAGCGATCCACCTAGTGTGGGCGGTTATGCTGTGGCGTGCATCAGACAATCCTGCCAACCACCCTCTATTCATCGATTTCACCATGTGGGCAAACGCGGGTCATGGCCTCGTGATGCTCATAGCGACCCCCATGCAGAAGGGGCCCGTCATGATGGTCATCGAAAGTCTCCCATTATTCGTGATAGCAGCAGTGCTGTGGTGGCTACGTCCGAGGGATCAGCCCGAGACTTAGGCCGCCAGCGTAAGCATCCCTTCGCTCACGAGGGCATCAAGGAACTATCGAAGCTCTTCGCACTTACGGGCGACCGACCAGTTCTCGACCAGCCTCGGCGCGACGCTGACCGCAACCCATATCCGCTTCTAACACAAGATGGACGATCCGGGGTTGGAGGCTCAGGATGACTGCGGTGTGCGTAGCAATTCCCGGACAGCCGCCAAGAGCTGATCAGGTGTGAACGGCTTGGGCAGGAAGGCTTGCAAGAGCTGCTGAAGTTCAGGCTCCTCTGCAGGCAGGGCATAGCCAGAAATGAAGAGGGCCGGCGTTCCAGGCCGATGAATGCGCGCCAGTCGGACGAGATTCAGCCCGCTCATATCTGGAAGCCTGATATCTACGACCATGCCGTCGAGCCGCTGCGGATCTGACTGGAGCTGCTCCAGCGCAGCCAAGGCGGAATCGGCCTCGAGGCAGGTATAACCGGCCTGCCGGAGGGTTTGGCAGGCCACCGTGCGCACTACGCGTTCGTCATCAATCACGAGAAGCGTTGACATAGGGCTGATTAACTTGGGTTGTTTAGCCTACGGCTTTTCTCAGCGGTGCGCTAGACGCTGAAAGCTGCACCTGTGGTCAACGCCCCTTTCTCTAGGTTCTTGAGTATTTCTGCAAGACATGCGTCCCCGGAGTCGGCCGGCCAGCTCGCGGAAAGGCCAGGACAGCTCGCGAACGCCCAGGCCCGCTCCCGCAACCTTCACTCCAGCAGACATGGTCAGGCGCTGAGCGTGCTCGGTCATCGTGGTGAGCCCGACGCTTGACAGGCACCAGCCATGTTCTTCTTATGTTCTCTGGTAGACTCACCATTACCCAGCACGCCACACGCCGCCGCGGGCACGCCTCGCCATGGACACCGCCACAATCCTTCATGCGGACCTGGACGCCTTCTACGCCTCGGTCGAACAGATGCTCGATCCGTCCCTCAAGGGGAAGCCGATCGCGGTAGGGGGCGGTGTGGTGCTCGCGGCGTCCTATGAAGCGAAGGCGTTCGGCGTCCACGGCGGCATGCCGGGTCGACGGGCGCGGGTGCTTTGCCCCGACCTGGTCTTTGTCGGCGGGCACTTCAAGGAGTACCAGCGGCTTGGTGACGCCGCGATCAGGATACTGGGCGACTTCACGCCGCTGGTCGAG
>JAICPP010000034.1 GCA_025929805.1 Gemmatimonadales bacterium
CGCCGGCGTGTGATCTAGCAGAATGACGTCCTTGGCTGCCCTTGCATACGCATCGCCCAGGTGCGCCTCTACTCGGGTCTCCCAATACGAGTGCCCGACCGCAGCCGTGCTACTGGTCAGCATCAGCTGCCGGGGTACGAAGTAATTGTGGGCGATTGTGTCCGCCGCGAGGTGGCTCAGGTATCCCAATCCGAACGCCCTGAGGGCGTCGCTGGGAGCAAGGTCGTGAATCTCCTGACCTACGTGCCAATAGTGGCAGTGGCGCCCAAGTGGCGCATAGTGCTTTGCGATAGAGGAGTCTGCCGCGATGTTGCCGTACAGAAAATCGAACGGAAACGCTCGCAGCAGATCGGCAACCGCCGGCGGGAGATAGGACAGATTGGCGAGGACGGATTCACCGAGATAGATGTGGGTTCCCGGTGTCCAGGCGTGGGCCTCAGAGGGGAGCAGCAGGAGCATGAGCCCCACGCCCGCAAATGCGAGCGCGAGGCGCGGCAGGGTCATCAGCGGCTCGGCACTAGGAAGCGGCGGACCCGGCCCAGCATACCATTACCTCGCCGTACCGAGCGCAGCGCCGCGGCCGCATCGAGGGCCGCACCTTCGAACTCGTCATGGACCACGTCGTATAACGTTTCCAGCTCCTCCAGCTTTACCTCGATCCGGTCGACCGCGCGCACCGTCTTGCGGCGGAGCCGCCGCGCGGTTTGGGCAAAGGCTCCAGCCTCGTGGCGCACCAGCACCATGACGTCCTGTCCCTGCTCGGTGAGGCGACGGACCGATTTGAGCGTTCGTGCCACGTCATCCTGCAGCCCGTCCACTACGGTGCTCACCTTCCGTACCTGTCCCGCGACCTTGAAGGCGGCCAGGGCCACCGCCACCGCCAGCCCGAGAAAGGAGAGGGCAAGTACCGCCAACGATATGGCCATTGTCGGTCCGACCCATTCCGGGGATGTCCCGACCTGCACGAGAGCGAGTGTCATCATATGCCAGTCACCTCCAGGGAAGGCTCACGACTGCTCAGCGCAACGTCAGGGTCGGACCGCTGCCCACCCACGCTAATACAAAGCCGGCGCGGCATCATCGCAACCCCCTGGCTCCGCTTGACGCGCCCCCATGGCGGCGTCAGCTTTGGCCATGCCTCCTCGTTTTCTGGTGCAAGGCGGTCGTCCGCTAAAGGGAACCGTCCGTCCCGCGGGCAACAAGAACGCCGCGCTTCCCATTCTCGCTGCCACCGTTCTGGCTGATGGTCCAGTCGATCTGGACAACATCCCTCGGATCAGGGATGTCGAAACGATGCTCGCGCTGCTTCTCGATCTCGGCGCGACCTCGGAATGGACCGGACCCAACGCGGTGCGTATCGACACCCGAAACCTAAAACCCAAGGTGCTCGATCCCGCGCTCTGCGCCAAGATCAGAGCCTCGATTCTGCTGGCGGGGCCGCTGCTCGCCCGCTTCGGCAGCGTGACCTTGCCGCCACCTGGAGGCGACGTGATCGGCCGCCGCCGCGTGGACACCCATTTCCTGGCGCTCGAGCACCTGGGTGCATCGGTGATGGTCGGTGACCGGTACGAGCTGGAAGCCAAGCAGCTCAAGGGAGACGACATCTTCCTGGACGAGCCGAGTGTGACCGGTACCGAGAACGCGTTGATGGCTGCCGTGATGGCCAAGGGGCGGACAGTCCTGCGGAACGCTGCCTGTGAGCCTCATGTTCAGGACCTGGCCCGAGCCCTGGTTGTCATGGGGGCGGACATCTCCGGGATTGGATCAAACATATACACCATCGAGGGCGGACGGCCGCTGGCCGGCACCCCCTACACGATCGGGCCGGATCACATCGAGATTGGAAGCTTCATCGGACTCGCAGCGGTGACCAATGGCGATGTGAGCATTGAACCAGTCCGCTCCGAGGATCTTCGCAGTACCATCCTGGCATTCGAACGGCTGGGCATCCGTCCCCGAATCGAGGGAAACCGGCTGAGCGTCAGCCCGGGACAGGAGCGGAGGATCCGGCCGGATCTCGGAGGTCACGTACCCAAGTTGGAGGACGGTCCCTGGCCTGCCTTCCCGGCCGATGTCATGTCCACCACCATCGTGACGGCGACCCAGTGTGCCGGCATGCTCCTCGTCTTCGAGAAGATGTTCGAGTCGCGGCTCTTCTTCGTGGACAAGCTGATTGGCATGGGGGCTCGCATCGTGCTCTGCGACCCTCATCGCGCCGTCATCTCAGGTCCGTCCGCGCTCAAGGGTGGCACGGTGGAATCGCCCGACATCCGGGCCGGGATGGCCATGCTCCTTGCCGCGCTGGCGGCGGAGGGCCCGAGCACCATCCATAATGTGGGCCAGATCGAGCGCGGGTATGAGCGAATCGATGAACGCCTCCGTGCACTCGGAGCCCAGATCGAGCGGGTGGATGGGTAGTGTTGGTCGCCGAGGCTGCAGTCGCCGGTTCCATTCCGCGTTTCGAGATTCCCCACTGGCGTGAACGGCTCGGTGTAGCGGCTGGAATTACCGGTCGCGGCGCTGACGCGGGGCGGGGCTTCGATCTTGGTCTCTGGAGCCAGGCGCCCGTCGGTGAAGTGATGAGTCGCTGGCTGGCATTCCGGCGAGAGATGGGATTCAGTGCCGTCGTGCTCGGCAATCAGGTGCATGGGACCGAGGTGATGCCCATCGACTCGGGTTGCGGCTGGATCCAAGTTGAAGGCATCGATGGTTGGGTCTGCACTACGCCCGGAATTCTGCTGACTATCACGGTCGCCGACTGCGTGCCGGTTTATCTCGCTGTCCCGCGCAGGGCGGTGGCCCTGCTGCATGCGGGCTGGCGAGGCACCGCAGGAGGCCTTTTGGAGAGGGGCCTCGAGCGGCTGCTCGCGGCTGCCAGAGTAGATGAGTCCAAAGTAGTAATGCATTGTGGGGTAGGCATATGCGGTGGGTGCTACGAAGTCGGGTCCGAAGTCATGAAGGGGTGTGGCGCTGCCGCAGAGGGCCCCGGACCCTGGCACCTGGACCTGCGTCACACCCTAGCGGAGCAGGCGAAGGCCTTAGGCATTTCGGATGTAACTACGTCTTCCTGGTGCTCGGCCCACGACCGGTCGTTCTTCTATAGTCACCGAGCGTCTCGAGGCAGCGACGGGCGGATGGCGGCATATTCGGGTCTGTCCCCTGGCCCCTCCCGCTTGCTTCCAACCGACTTACCAGGTAATATTTAGCCGCTGTCCGGGAGGCGCCGGTTCGGGCCGACTGTCGATGTGGGGGAGTTCCCCCACATTTTTTTTCCTTCTCTGCCGATGCCTGCCGACGCGCTGTTGGTCTCAATACGCGATCACGTTGCCGAGCTCGGGTTCGAGCTCGTCGATCTCCGGCGGACCGGAACTCTCCAGCGCCCCATCTTGCAGGTGCGAGTGGATCGGCCGGACAGCCGACCCGGCCAAGGCGTGACGGCCGACGACTGTGCCGCCGTCAGCCGGTCGCTGGAGCGCTTCCTCGAGTCCAGGGGAATGGTCGGCCCGCGGTATGTGCTGGAGGTTTCGTCGCCGGGGATCGAACGGCCCCTTCGTTGGCCCGAGCAATGGCGCCGTTTTGTGGGACGCCACGTCCGGGTCCGAGCCGATTCGCTGTCAGGACGGAACCGGTTTCAGATCGTCTCGGTTCCAGACGAGGACCACGTACAGCTCCGCCGGGACGATGGGTCCGAGGTGGTTCTGGCATTCGAGGTAATCCGCGACGCGATACTGGAGGCCGAGGTCGAGCTGTTCGGCAAGCGCGGGAGGTAGGGCGCTGGAAAGTGCCCGTCACTGTAGGGGCGCAGCGGTGCGTCCACATGGAGTGAATGGATGGCAGGTTCGACAGAAATGTTGGCCGCGTTTCGCGAGCTGACGACGGCAAAGCAACTCGAGCGCTCCGATCTCCTGGAGCTTCTCCGAGACGGTATTCACGCTGCCCTGGTCCGCAAGTTCGGGCCCAATGTCCGATTCGAGCTCAGCGTAGACGAGCTTCAGGGAACCATCAAGGTGGTGCGCCTGCGGCAGGTGGTCGAAACGGTGGAGGATCCCAGCTGGCAGATCACTCTGGAAGAAGCCCAGTACGAGGATCCTGACTTCCAGATCGGGGACATGCTCGAAGAGGAAGTGCCCTTCGTCGATTTTGGACGTCTGGCGGTTCAGGCAGCCAAGCAGCGGATCATTCAGCGAGTGCGCGAAGGCGAACGCGCTCGTATCCGCGAGGAGTTCACGTCCAAGGTGGGCGAGCTGCTCTCGGGCGAGGTACAGCAGATCGAACGCGGCAAGCTGGTCATCATGCTCAACAAGTTCCGCGAAGCCGAAGCCATCGTTCCCTACCGGGAGCAAAATCACCGGGAGCACTTCCACCAGGGCGACACCATCCGTGCGGTGCTCAAGCGGCTGGAGGAAACCCCGAAGGGCCCCAGGCTCATCCTTTCCCGCGGTGATCCGCTCTTCGTGAAGGCGCTCTTCAAGCTCGAGGTACCCGAGATCCAGCAGCAGGTCGTCGAGATTCGTGCTATCGCTCGAGAGGTCGGCAGCCGAACCAAGGTGGCCGTCATCTCACGGGACGATGCCATAGACCCGGTCGGCGCGTGTGTGGGCCTGAAGGGGTCCCGGGTACAGGCAGTCGTGAATGAGCTCGGCGGGGAGCGGATCGATATCGTTCCCTGGTCCCCTGATCCCGAACGATTTGCCCGCCTGGCGCTGGCACCCGCCCGGGTGGCCAAGGTGTTCTCCGATCCCGAGGCCAAGACCATTCAAGCTGTCGTCGACGAAGATCAGCTCTCCCTGGCCATCGGACGAAACGGCCAGAACGTCCGATTGGCATCCGAGCTCACCGGCTGGAAGATCGATCTCTATTCCAGCCGTGAGTGGCTGGAGCGGGGTGGCGAAGGTCCCCTGTTCGCTCCGCTGCCGCCGGAAGAGGAAATGGCGGGCAAGGTGCCCCTGGCCGAGCTGAAAGGCTTGTCGCCGGAGTTGACCGGCATTCTAGAGAGCGCGGGCTATAAGATGCTGAACGACATCCTCGATCTCGAGCGTGAGGACATCAGCAAGATCCCGGGGATGACTCCTGAAACCACCGAGCAACTCATGGCGTTTGTTTCGGAGCTCACCGACGAGGATAGTGGGGAGGAGCCCCGGCCCAAGGCATGAGCGGGCTGCTGGGCCTGGTTGGTCTGGGGTACCGCGGAGGCCGGATTGTGGTCGGGGTGGACGCGGTTCGGAAGGAGTTGCAGGCAGGAAAGTGTTGGTGCGTGGTGGTGGCCGAAGATGCCAGCCCACGAGCCATGGAGAAAGTGGTCCGGCTGGCAAGCGCCAAAGGGGTGCCGTTGCTGCCGGGCCCGCGCGCCGCAGCGATCGGCGCGCAACTGGGCAAGCCGCCAGTGATGGCGGTAGGCGTACGGGATCGCGCATTGGCCGGCGGCATGGTGCAGCTGGCAGCCGTACGCTCTTGATGGAGGCATGAGTGGTTAAAACGAGAGTCCACGATCTGGCAGCGGAGTTCGGCGTCGCCCCTGAGCAGCTCCTTAGCATGCTCAAGGACATGAACATCTTTGTGCGCAGTCATCTGTCGGCCCTGGAGAGCGACCAGGTGTCGGCGGTGCGGGTGCGTTGGGAGCGCGAGAAGCGCCGCAGCGCGGAAGAGCCCACCGTCAAGAAGGGCAGACGGAAGGCGGTTAAGGCTGAGGCCGCCCCCGTCGCCGCGGAGGCCAAGCCGACCAAGCGGCGGCGTACTGCAGCCGAAGTTGCTCAGGTCGAGGCTCAGGTTCAGGCCGAAAAGGCCGCGGAGCTCGCGGCACTCGAGCTGGAACGGCCGGTCATTCACGAAGCCGAGGAAGCCGCGCCGGCCCAGACGCTGGAGGAACGGGCTCGCGCACTCTTCAAGGATCTGCCCCTGCCGCCGGCAGAAACCGAGGAGATCGAGATAGCCACCGGGGAGGAGCCGGCGTCGGTTCCGGCCGCCACGCCCACCCGGGCTCCGTTCATTCCGCCCCGGGTACAGCGGCCTCCCGCTCCTGCCAGTCGTGGTCCCAAGCCGGTTTTCAGCAGCAGTAGCGCACCTGTCGCTCCCACCCGTCCTGGTGGTCCATCGCGGCCGGGCGCTCCGGGACGGCCGGGAAGCGACCGGGCTGCACCGGTGCGCACCTTCGGTCCCGATGCGGAGAAGGGCGGTGGAAGGAAGAAAGGCAAGAAGGGCAAGCGCTCCTCGGTAGATCAGGAAGCGGTGCATGCCAATATCCTGCGAACCCTACAGGGGATGAAGGGACCCGCAGGCCGGAAGGGACGGCGCCCCGACGAGCCCTCGTTCCGGGAAGTTCAGGCCGGGCGTCTGGCCGAAGAGCGGGAGCGGGAGAAAACCCTTATCCGGGTCAACGAGTTCATCTCCGTGTCCGAGCTCGCCACGGCCATGAAGGTGCCGGCCACTCAGATTGTTCAGTTCGCGTTCAAGGAGTTAGGGCTGATGGTGACAGTCAACCAGCGCCTTGACTTCGATCAGATCGAGTTGATCGCGTCCGCATTCGGCTTCCAGGCGGTGCGGGAGGATGAGTATGCGGCCGAGTCCGAGACCGAACAGCCGGAGGAAAGTCCCGAGCAGTTGGTGCCGCGGCCTCCGGTGGTGACCATCATGGGCCACGTCGACCACGGGAAGACCTCGCTGCTCGACTACATCCGAAAGGCGAATATCGTCGCCGGAGAAGCGGGTGGGATTACCCAGCACATCGGCGCCTACCATGTCGAGCTGCCGGGCGACAAGCGGATCACATTCCTCGACACCCCTGGTCACCAGGCATTCACCGCCATGCGAGCCCGTGGTGCGCAGGTGACCGATATCGTGGTTCTGGTTGTGGCTGCTGACGATCAGGTCATGCCCCAGACCATCGAAGCCATCAGCCACGCCCGCAACGCCGGTGTGCCGATGATCGTGGCCATCAACAAGATCGACCTGCCCACCGCCAACGTGGCCAAGGTCAAACAGGATCTGCTCCAGCAGAACGTCGTCCTGGAGGAGTACGGCGGCACGGTCTTGTCGGCTGAGATATCGGCAAAGAAGGGTACCGGGATCGACCATCTGCTCGACCAGATTCTGCTCCAGGCAGAGATCCTGGACCTCAAGGCCAATCCCACCGGCAAGGGGCATGGTGTTGTGCTCGAGGCGAGTCTGGATCCGGGCAAGGGTCCGCTGGCCACCATTCTGGTGCAGCGGGGCACCCTGGCTGGGGGGGACAACTTTATCTGCGGCAAGTTCTCCGGGCGCGTTCGCGCGCTCTATGATGAACGGGGGAAGCCGGTCAAGTCGGCCGGTCCCTCGATCCCGGTGCAGATTCTGGGCTTCGAAGGCGTACCGGCGGCCGGCGATATCTTCGCGGTCGTGACCGATGCCGTGGAGGCCCGCGACATCGCTCAGAAGCGCCAGCGGCTCGAGCGCGAAGCCCAGAATCGCCGCACCGCGAGAGGCGGAACCCTGGAGGATTTCAGCCGGGCGCTCAAGGAAGGCGAAGTCTCAATGCTCCGCATCATCATCAAGGCGGATCAGGGTGGACCCGCCGAGGCCCTGGCCGATGCTCTCGCGCAGCTTACCACCAACGAGGTCCGGGTGGATGTGGTACACCGGGGGGTCGGGGCCATTACGGAAAGCGACATACTGCTGGGCAAGGCCTCGGGCGCCATTGTACTCGGATTCCACGTGCGGCCTGACAGCAATGCCCGGGCTGCGGCTGAACGGGAGCAGGTGGACGTTCGCACCTACCGCATCATCTATGAGGCGGTCGAGGACGTGCGGAACGCCCTGGAAGGGCTACTCAAGCCGGAGGAGCGAGAGACGGTGCTTGGCGAAGCCGAAGTGCTTCAGCTCTTCAAGGTCAGCAAGGTGGGGACTATTGCCGGTTGCGCGGTGCGCTCCGGAACCATCCAGCGCACTGCAAAGGCGCGTATCATTCGCGACGGAACGACGGTGTATACCGGCGCGCTTTCCAGCCTCAAACGGTTCAAGGATGATGTGCGCGAGGTCCGGGAGGGGCTCGAATGCGGCATCGGAATCGAGAACTTCAACGACCTCAAGGTGGGGGACCGGATCGAGTCGTTCCGTATGGAAGAGATCAAGCGGACGCTCCAGCCGGCGGCATCGGGCGCGACAGGGTGAAGGCCTGAAGGTCGAGAGTCTAGAGGCAAGGTGACTCTAGACCCTGGACTTCTCTAACATGATCGTCGCCATCACTACCTGGGACCTCCATCTGCCTGCCTGTCACTCACTGAAGGAGAAGCGCGGCGTGCTGAAGCCGCTCACCGCGGGACTGCGCCGGACCCTCAATGTGTCAGTCGCTGAAACCGCGCACCAGGATCTGTGGCAGCGGGCAGAGATTGCCTGCGCAGCGGTAGGTAGCGCGCGGACCGTGGTGGAGGAGATCCTGCGGGCCGCCGATAGGCTGATAGAGGAGACCGACGGGGTACGGATCATGGACACGACCACCGAATTCCGATGAAAGGCTCCTCCCGCAGGCCGGAGCAGATGGCCGAAACCCTGAGACAGGTAATCACGGATTCGCTGGCTCGCGAGATACGCGACCCTCGGGTCGGCTTCGTGACGGTCACCGCGGTCCTGGTGAGCAGTGATCTGTCACATGCCCGGGTGATGGTCAGCGTGCCAGGCGAGGAGGCCGAAAAATCGCGCGCCCTCGAAGGGCTCCAGAGCGCGGCAGGATTCCTCCGATCTCGGGCAGCTCGCGCGCTGACAACCCGCACAGTACCCGAGCTACACTTCGAGCTCGACCGCGGGTTGGAGCATGCTGCCCGTATCAACGAGCTCCTCAACACCATAAAGCGGGAGGATCGGGACTGACGGGCGCGGTGCTGGTGGACAAGCCTGCCGGCATGAGCTCGCACGATGTGGTCCAGGTAGTGCGCCGCAAATTCTCCATCCGAGCCGTTGGCCACACGGGAACCCTGGATCCATTTGCTACCGGCCTCTTGGTTGTTCTGCTGGGACGAGCCACCAGGCTCGCCCGCTATCTGGAGGCCCAGCCCAAGCGTTACGTTGCGACGGCTCGGCTCGGTGCCCAGACGACGACGGACGATCTCACCGGCGACGTGATTAAGGCATCACCCACCATCGGAGCGGTCCCGGATTTCAGAATCACTGAGGAGCTGTCGAGCTTTCAAGGCGCGCAACTGCAGGTGCCCCCGCAGTACTCGGCAAAGCAGGTGGGAGGCCAGCGAAGCTACCGAAAAGCTCGTCGCGGCGAGGTAGTGGACTTGACGCCGGTACCGGTGACGATACACAGCATGGAGCTGCTGCAGTACTCTCCGCCTGATTTGACCTTTCGAACCGTCGTGAGTGCAGGCACCTACGTCCGGGCCATGGCTCGTGATCTTGGGGAGCGGCTTGGCGTGGGAGCCCATCTGATCGCCCTCCGCCGCGAGGCGATAGGTTCCCTGCTGGTGGAGGAGGCCGTTACCCCTGAGCAGCTCGGCCCCAGCGCGGTGTTGCCGGCACATACAGTGCTGCGGCACCTGCCTCAGGTCGATCTCGACGAAGCCGCAAGCATTGCGGTCTCGCATGGAAGGGCGGTCGCGGACGGGAGGGAAGCGGGGAAGCGGGGAAGCAGCCAAGCAGTGGCCTTGTTAGAGGGTGGAGAGCTCATCGCTATCGCACGCGCGGAAGATGGGTGGCTCCGGCCCACTGTTGTGCTGGAGACGAGATGACCGGCCGTGCTCGCTTCCCCGCCTCCCCGCTTCCCCGCCTCCCTAAGGGCACCACCGTCACAGTGGGGTCTTTCGATGGAGTGCACTTGGGGCACCAGGCGGTTCTGCACGAGATTGGCCGCCGGGCTCGTGAATCGGGTCGAGCGAGCGTCCTGGTGACGTTCGATCCCCATCCCCTGGAGGTCGTGAACCCCGAAGCTGCACCGCCTCTCCTGACCACCGGGCCAGAGCGACTGGAGATTTTGGCCCTATCCCCGCTTGATTACGTGCTTCTCCTCCGCTTTGACCGTCACCTGGCCGGTCTGACGCCCGAGAGCTTCGTCCAGGAGATTCTGCTCGAGCGGTGCGCGGTTCGCGAGCTGGTGATCGGCCATGATCACGGGTTCGGCCGGGGACGGAGCGGTGATGTGGAGACTCTCCGTCGCCTGGGTGCTGCTGAGGGGTTCGACGTCGATGTCGTGGACCCGATCGATTTCGGTGGTCAACATGTGTCCAGCAGCCGGATCCGGCGCGCCGTAGCCGGCGGAGATCTGGTGACTGCCCGGGCCATGCTGGGGCGGCCCTACAGTGTAGTCGGACGTGTCGGGCTGGGGGAGCGGAGAGGTCGCCTGCTCGGGGTGCCCACAATCAACCTCAGCGAGCTTTCACCGCGAAAGCTGTTGCCGCCCGATGGGGTGTACGCCGTCAGGGTCGAGTGGCGTGGAGGCCATGCCGGGGGCATGATGAACCAGGGGCCCAAACCTACATTTGAGGACGGACGGCGAATCCTGGAGGCTCATCTGTTCGACGTAGACGCCGATCTTTACGGAGAGTGGGTCCGCGTTGAATGGGTCGAACGCCTGCGCGATATCGAGCGATTCGAGTCCGTCCAGCACTTGCAGAAGCAGTTGGAACGCGATCGTAGCCGAGCCCTGGCGGCACTCGCCGCCGCTGGATCAACCTCCAGTCATACAACCACAGTCTGAGTATCCAATCCGAGAATGTCTACTCGTACACGCCTCCTCGTCATCGCTGCATTGGTAGCCCTGAGCATCTTCTATCTCATTCCGCGCAATGTGACCGTGCGCGAGCGGGACGTGGCTACGGGGGTGATGACCGACCGCACCGAAAAGCGGGTGCCACTGAAGCTCGGCCTCGACCTTCAGGGCGGCATGCACCTGGCCTTGGAGCTCGATCAGTCCAGGCAGGTCTCTGCCGACCCTCGCCGGGATCTGGACCTCGCTCTGACCGTGCTTCGCAAACGGATCGATGAGTTTGGCGTCACCGAACCGCTGATTCAAAAGGTGGGCAACGAACGAATCGTCGTTGAGCTGGCCGGCATCAAGGACCCCGCCCGGGCCAAGGCGATCGTTCAGCGGAGCGCGTTCCTGGAGTTCAAGATTACCAATGAGACCGGGGCCCTGGAGAAAGCGCTCCCAGCCATGGACCGCACCCTCAAGAGCCTTGGCATAAAGGGTGAAGCTGAGCCGGAAAGGCCATCAGCGGTTCAGCAGCTGCTCGGCGGTGACACCAGCCGAGCCGCTGCACGGGATACCACGAAACCGGGAAAGGCCGCAAAAGATTCCGCCGCCCAGGATACCACTCCCGTGCCTGGTGGAGTGCTCAGCGGGCTGATTCAGCCTGCGGGAGCCGGTGGTGTACCGGGTGAGTACATGGTACCCGAGACTGCCTACCCCCGGGTAGACAGCTTGTTGAGTATCCCGGCCGTGGGCCGGCAGCTGCCTCGCGGCGTGGTGCTCCGCTGGAGCGCGTCGCCCGCCAGCGTCGGGGTGCAGCCGGTCCGATTCCTCTATGCCTTGGAGGAGAAGAGCATTGTCACCGGCAGCAATCTGGTCGATGCCCAGGCTCAGCTCGATCCCCTCACCAACGGGCCCATCGTCACCTTCGAGCTCGATCGCGCCGGCGGTCGGAAGTTCGGCGAAGAGACCGCCAAGCACATCGGTGACTACATGGCCATCCTGCTCGACGGCCGAGTTCAAGGCAGGCCGCCGGTCATCCAGAGCCGCATCGGCCGAAACGGTCAGATCACCTTGGGTGGCAAGAGCCTCCAGGAGGCCCAGGATCTGGCGCTGACTCTCAAAGCCGGAGCGCTGCCTATTCCGCTCAAGATCGTGGAGGAGCGCCAGATCGGACCGACCCTGGGCGAAGATGCCGTTCGCTCGGGAATCATCTCCGGAATCATCGGAACTGTCTTCGTGGTCGCCGTGATGGTCCTCTATTACCGCATGGCAGGCGCCCTGGCTGTGCTCGCGCTCGGTCTGTACGTGCTTCTTACGCTGGGCGCCCTGGCCATGCTGGACGCCACCCTCACCTTGCCGGGACTTGCCGGCCTGGTGCTCTCGATCGGCATCGCAGTGGACGCCAACGTGCTGATCTTCGAGCGGATCCGCGAGGAGCTTGCGGGAGGGAAGACGGTGCCGCTGGCCGTTGCCGAGGGGTTCCGCCACGCCATGAGTGCCATCATCGACTCCAACGTGACGACGGTGCTGACGGGGCTCTTCCTCTTTCAGTTCGGCACCGGCCCGGTCAAGGGGTTTGCGGTGACTCTGATACTAGGCGTCATCGCTTCCATGATCACTGCCATATTCGTGACCCGTACCTTCTTCATACTGTGGCTGCATCGGAAGCCGGCCATGGCCACTCTGAGCATCTAACATGAGACTCTTCGCCAAGGCTAACTACGATTTCCTCGGACGCCGCAGGATCGCGTATCTCGCCACGCTCGCAATCATGCTGCCGGGTCTGCTCGTTCTGTTATGGCGGGGGGTGAACTACAGCGTCGAGTTCACCGGTGGAACCCTGATCCAGATCGAAAGCAGCAAACCGATCGATGTAGGTTCGGTGCGCAATGCGCTGGCCGCTGGAGGGATCGAGGGAGCGGAGATCCAGACGTTCGGCTCCGATCGCGAGCTGGTCATTCGAGCGCGCCTGGCCAAGTCGGGTGTCGATCCGAACGACACCCAGACTACTGCCAGAGCGTTGCAGGATGCCCTCGATAAGGCCCTGGGGGCGGGTACCTACACCGTTCTCCGCACCGAGGCGGTGGGGCCAAAAGTCGGCGGAGAGCTTCGCCACAAGGCCTTACTGGCCATCCTTTTCTCCTTCCTGGCCGTGCTGGCCTACCTGGCCTATCGGTTCGAGTGGCGCTTCGGCGTGGCCGCCGTGATCGCCACCGCACACGACATCATCGCGAGCATTGCCTTTATCGGGATCGCCCGCCTCGAGGTGAGTTTGTTCGTGGTCGCCGGCCTCCTGACGATCATCGGCTATTCACTCAACGACACGATCGTCATCTTCGACCGGATCCGGGAGAACCTGCATCTGCGTAAGCGGGACCACTTCGAGTCCATCCTGAATCGGTCGATCAACGAGACCCTTCCGCGCACTGTGTTTACCGGAAGTACGGCACTGGGCAGCCTCCTGGCCCTGACCGTGCTCGGAGGTGACGTCGTTCGCCCATTCGCATTGCTCATGCTCTTTGGAGTAATCGTGGGCACGTTCTCGTCGATCTTCATCGCGGCCCCCGCCCTCCTCGAGATCGAGAAGCGGTGGCCGGGCCCTGCGGCTCGTGGGCACATGACTCCGCAGAAACCCACCACCCAGCAGTCGAGCCGGAAACCGCAGACGGTGTCGTAAGGACGGGAGGAGGGACCGGCCTTCCCGTCCTTCCGCTATGCTAATCGATACTCACTGTCATCTGGCGGACCCGGCCTTTGCGGCCGATCTGGCGGAAGTGCTGGATCGGGCCTGGGCAGCCGGGGTGGGCCAGGTCGTGGTGATCGGCGAATCGAGGACCAGTGCGGAGAGCGCTCTCGCCATGGCTGCCGCCGAGCCCCGGCTCGTTGCCACCGCCGGGGTCCATCCGCACGACGCCCACCAGTGGAGCCCAGACTCGGAGGCGTGGCTTCGTGAGCTGCTCCAGGACGCCCGCGTAGTTGCCCTCGGCGAGACCGGACTCGACTTCCACTACGATCATTCGCCCCGTTCCCTGCAACATCGGGCCTTCGAAGCCCAGCTCGCGCTAGCCGCGGAAGCATCCAAGCCGGCGGTCATTCATGCCCGAGAGGCCGACGATGACGTCGCGACGATTCTCGCGGCTCACGCCGATGTGACGGCGATCCTCCACTCGTTCAGCAGTGGGATCGGACTCTTGCGAGCGGGGCTGGTCCTCCGCCACTATGTGTCGTTCAGCGGAATGGTCACATTCAAGAACTGGCGTCTGGACGACGCGATCCGGGAGACGCCACTTGACCGGTTATTGCTCGAAACCGATGCGCCGTATCTGGCGCCGGTGCCGCACCGCGGCAAGCGGAACGAGCCCGGCTACGTTCGCCACGTGGCGGAGCAGGTGGCTGCAGTGCGGGGAATGCCGGTCGAGGAGCTGATCGCGGTGACGGGCGAGAACGCCAGACGGGTGTTCCAACTGCGCTGAGAGGAAAGTCCATGACCAAGGTTCCGTCCGACATTGCTATCGCCCAAGCCGCGAAGCTCCGACCGATCGCGGAGGTGGCGGCGGAAGTGGGACTCGGACCCGACGAGATTCTCCCTTACGGCCGGTACAAGGCAAAGATCAGCGCCGACGCGATTGCGCGGCGGCAGCCGACGGGACGGCTGGTTCTGGTCACCGGCATCAATCCGACTCCTGCGGGCGAGGGCAAGAGCACGGTCACGGTCGGTGTGAGCCAGGCACTGCGTCGGCTGGGCAAGAAAGTCGTGGTCTGCATCCGGGAGCCGAGCCTCGGTCCCGTCTTTGGTGTCAAGGGCGGTGCTGCCGGTGGTGGATACGCGCAGGTCGTGCCCATGGACGAGATCAACCTGCACTTCACCGGAGACTTTCACGCCATTACTTCGGCGCACAACCTGCTCTCCGCCATGTTGGATAACCACCTGCACCATGGAAACAGTCTGGGGTTGGACCCCCGACGGATCACCTGGCCGCGCACGCTCGACATGAATGACCGGTCGCTGCGCTCGATGGTCATCAGCCTGGGCGGCATCAACGCAGGGCCGGTGCGGGAAGAGCGCTTCGTCATCGTTCCAGGCAGCGAGATCATGGCCATTCTGGCCCTGGCCACAGACCTCGCCGATCTCGAGGCCCGAATCGGACGAATCATCGTCGGCCTGACCAGGGACAGGAAACCAGTTACCGCCGCCGAACTCAAGGCTTCGGGTGCCATGACTCTGCTGCTCAAGGATGCCCTCTTGCCTAATCTGGTACAGACCCTCGAGGGCGACCCCGCCTTGGTTCATTGCGGGCCCTTCGGGAACATAGCGCACGGCTGCAACTCGATCGTGGCTACCAAGCTTGGCCTCTCCCTGGGAGACATCGTTCTGACCGAGGCCGGGTTTGGAGCGGACCTGGGAGCGGAAAAGTTCTTCGACATCAAGGCTCGCTTCGGGAACCTCAAACCGGAGGTGGCTGTGGTTGTGGCCACCGTCCGCGCGCTCAAAATGAACGGCGGGGTCAAGAAGGACGCCTTGGGAAAGGAAGATGTCCCTGCGCTCAAGCGCGGCATGGTGAACCTCGAGGCTCACGTCAAGAACGTAAAGAAGTTCGGCGTCCCGGTGGTGGTGGCGCTCAACCGCTTTACCTCCGATACCGACGAAGAGCTCGAGACAATGCTCGAGACCATCAAGGCGTGGGGCGCCCGGGCCGCTTTGAGTGAGGTGTGGGCCAAGGGTGGAGCAGGGGGAGAGGCCGTGGCTCGGGAGATCCTGTCGGTGCTGGACGAAAAGACCGCTGCTTTCAAGCCGCTCTACGATGTTTCCCGGCCGATCAAGGAAAAGATCGAAACGATCGCGCGCGAGATCTATGGCGCTGCCGGAGTGGATTATTCGGCCGCAGCAGAGAAAAACATCGCGCAATGTGAGTCCATGGGTCTGGGCCAGACTCCCGTGTGCATTGCCAAGACGCAGTATTCCTTTTCCGACGATCCAGCCAAGCTCGGGCGCCCCACCGGCTTCCGCCTCACGGTGCGAGATGTGTATCCCTCGGCCGGTGCAGGCTTCGTCGTCGCGCTCGCCGGAGACATCATGACCATGCCAGGGCTCCCTAAGGTTCCCGCGGCTGAATCGATTCGGGTGCTTCCAGACGGCACTATCGAGGGATTGTTCTGATGTCGCTGGACTTGGTGTCTACCAGCGGCGCACCCAAGGCGATCGGCCCCTACAGCCAGGGCGTGCGCGCCAACGGCTTTGTATTCACGGCAGGTCAGGTTGCCCTGGATCCCGCTACCGGAGAATTGGTCACGGGCGGGATCACCGAACAAACGGCCCGCGCACTGGACAACTGCCGGGCCATACTCGCCGCAGCCGGCACCAGCTTGGGTCAGGTGGTGAAGACCACCGTGTTCCTGGTTGACATGAATGATTTCGCTGCAATGAACGAGGTCTATGGCCGCGTATTTGGTGGTCACCGCCCGGCACGCTCCACTGTGGCTGTGGCCGCCTTACCCCGGGGCGCCCGGGTGGAAATTGAGGTTGTTGCGGCGGTGAACCGTGAAGGGTAAACAGTGAACAGGATTGCTCCGGTGCCAGGCCGAATCCCGTTCACTGTTCACCGTTCAGGGTGTACCGTTATAGACGGGAGCGGATCGGGCCTGGTGGCTTGGCCGGTCTTCAAAACCGCGTTGGAGGCGCCTCCGGCGGCTCCGGTGGGTTCGATTCCCACACGCTCCCGCCACCTCCCCCTTGCTCCTCTTTGGTTCGTACCTCTCCTGCTGATCCTGGGTGCCACCGTTTCAGACCTTCAGGGACAGGCCGGCCCGCCGGCCCGCCGCCCTGCTGCCACCTCCGACACCCTCAGCCGGCAGTACATCAGCCCCGTCAACGCTCTTTGGCGTTCGCTGCTGCTCCCGGGCTGGGGTCAGGCGCGGCTAAATCGAAAGTTGGCCGGCGGAATGTTCATCGCCTGGGAGGGTGTCACTCTGGGAATGAGCCTCAAGACCCGGCGAGAGTTGCGCTACCTGCGACGAACCAGCTCCGGACGAGCCGAGAGCAAACGGCAGGAGCACGAGGACTGGGTGGTTCTTCTTGCTTTCAATCACCTTTTTGCCGGCCTGGAAGCATATATCTCGGCACATCTAGCGGACTTCCCCGGGGATCTCCGGCTTCGAGCCGTTCCGGGGGGCTTCGGAGCAGCTGTATCGCTTCCCGTTCAGCTTCGATGAATCGCGCTCCGATAGGAATCTTCGATTCCGGCATCGGGGGCCTGACAGTGGCCCGCGCCATCTACGAACGATTGCCCCATGAGTCGACGATTTACTTTGGGGATACTGCTCGGGTGCCCTACGGCCCCAAGTCTCCGGAGACCGTCACCCGGTACAGCCTCGAGATCCTACACTGGCTCCTGGCTCAGGGTGTAAAGGCCGTCGTGGTGGCCTGCAATACCAGCACCGCTCATGCCCTTCGCGCCCTCCAGGAAGCAACGCCGGTGCCGGTCCTCGGTGTCATCAAGCCGGGCGCAAGGGCGGCGATCGCAGCTGGGGGAGGGGGAACGGTCGGAGTGATCGGGACCGCGGGAACGATTGCGAGCGGCGCGTACCAGCGGGCCATCAACGCGCTCGCACCGGGTCTGCCGGTGATTCAACGTGCCTGTCCCCTGTTCGTTCCCCTGGTCGAGGAGGGCTGGTTCGATCATCCCGCGACCGAGCTGGTTGCGGCCGACTATCTCCAGGAGCTGCGCCAGGCATGCGTTCGCTCGTTGGTGCTGGGCTGCACCCATTACCCCCTGCTCAAACCCCTGCTTCAGCGCGTGATGGGGCCGGAGGTGAGGCTCATCGACAGTGGCCAGGCAACGGCAACAGCGCTCGCAACGATACTCGAGGACAAGTCGCTCGGAGCGGCCGGGGACGCGGAGGCACGCCACCGCTTCGTCGTGAGTGACGACGAAGCCAGATTTCGTCAGGTCGGTTCGCGCTTTATCGGGGAGCGGCTGGGGAAGGCGGAGGTGGTACCGCTTGGCTGACCGGGCTGGTTGAGCCTCTTGGTAGAAAGACCCGCAACTCGGCGCCCGACTCCGTCGCCACGGCATAACGGAATCCGTCGAACCAGGCACCCGGGTTCAGATATTGTTGGCCGGCACGTGGCTCCTCGAGCACCGCACGATGGGTGTGCCCCATGACGAGGAGACTAATGCCTGCTTCGTCGGTCAGGAGTCGCTCGGCCCACTCACGCTGTCTCTCAGCCGCCCGCGTCAATTTGGCCTCGTCCACGGTGTGATCACCGAGCACCGGGCTCAGGAGATCGACCATGCGCAGCCCGAGATCCGGGTGGACGAGCCGGTACACCGCGGCGGTAATGGGATGCTGGATAACGCTATGGATCAGCCTGGCCTGCCAGCGGGGCTCCCCCAACCCATCTCCGTGAATAGCCGTGACCCGGCGGCTCCCGATCTCGAAGGTCGCCCGACGCGGGCTGAAGGACAGGCCCAGATCTCGCTCCCAGAAATCACGATCCCACCGGTCGTGGTTGCCTCCTACCATTACAATCGGGAGTCGTCGTCCCAGCACCGCGAGTGCGGCTGCGACGTGAAAGCCGCGTCGGGGAATCACCCGGGAATAGGTGAACCAGAAATCGAAGAGATCGCCGTTGATGAGCAGGCAGTCGCCCAGCGTAGGCACGGCATCGAGGAAGTCGAGCAGTGCCCCCTCGACTCCAGGCGGCGCCACTCCGAGGTGGGCATCGGACACGATTACAAGGGTGCGGCCGAGCACGGCGCCAAAGATGGACTCCTCCCGAGACGGGTGCAACCGGAGCCAAGTGGTAGTGCTTTCGACGCGCCTCGGAACGTCTAACCGGTGAGGCTCCCTTGCCGACTGTGATTCCGTCGGTCTCCGAGACGGTAGTTCGGGTCAATTACTCCGAAACCGATCAGATGGGTGTGGTCTATCATGCGCGGTATCTGGTGTGGCTCGATGTGGCCCGATGCGATCATCTGCGGCACAGTGGTACCAGCTACCGTGACCTCGAGCTGGCCGGACTCCGATTGGCAGTCAGCGAGGTGTCCGTCCGCTTTCGGCAGCCCGCCCGCTATGATGACCTGGTGCGGATCCGCTGCTGGGTGCGTGACGTAGCTTCGCGCCGAGTGGAGTTCGGTTATGCCGTGGAGCACGCAAATGATGGCCGCCTGTTGGCTACGGCGACCACGAGTCTGCTGGCGCTCGATGAGAACTTGGCGCTCACCCGCCTGCCGGACCATGTGCGTCAGGCGCTCCACCCCATCGCCGACCCCATCCGACTGGAATGACGAGATTGCTGAAGTGCATCCTCGTTCTGGCCAGCATGGTCCCGAGGCACGTCTGGGCCCAAGAAGAGGCCGTCGTGGAGCAGCTGGCACCGGTGCTCGCGGCCGAGGACGCCCGACACTGGCAACCCGAGCTGTTCCAGCGCGCGCTGCTCGCCCCCGACTCGCTGGTTCGGAGTACTGCTGCCCTTGCTGCCGGCAGAATCGGGGATCTGCGCGCCACAGCCCCGTTGTTGCAGCTGTTGGATCAGCCGGATTCGACCGTTCGCGTCACCGCGGCATTCGCCCTCGGACTGCTGGCCGATTCCGCTGCGCTCGAGCCACTGATCCAGCGGCTCACCGGTTTGCCCCCGTTGGATACCGCCACCGCGGCAGAGGCAGTTACCGCCATTGCCAAGATCGGAGGAAGCCGGAGCGCCGATTTCTTTGCGTCGGTTCTGTCTGGCAAGGTGGTGCTGAGCCAAGTGGACCCGGCTCCTGCTGTCAATCAGATGCTGGTGGAAAGTTGGCGGCTCGGAGACCAGGCCCGGCCGGACCCACTGCTGCGCTTCCTCGACGACACGGTGCGGTTGGTACGCTGGCGTGCCCTCTACTCGCTCGGGCGACTTCGGACGCCGAGCGCTGTGAATCATCTGATAGCCGCCCTGCGGGCCGATGATCCGGCCGCGAGGGTTGTTGCTGCCCGGGCGTTGACCCGGGAGTACGCGCGGACTGCCAAGCTGGCGTCGGCGACCGTTGCCGGCTTGCTCGTCAGAGCCATTGACGATGAGGATCCGGGGGTGCGGGTCAATGCCCTTCGATCCCTGGGGAGCTATCACGATTCGA